>NZ_JBEZOK010000016.1:163893-202028 GCF_040706515.1 Streptomyces sp. NPDC047880
CTCGAAACCGGCTACCGCCTCGCCCAGGCCGAAGACGACCGCGTCGCCGTCGCCCGCATCCTGGCCGACCCGACCATCAGCGCGGCGCTGCGCGCGGCCGCCGAGGACGTCATCGACGGCACTCCGGAGGAACTGCGGTACTTCCTGGAGACCGGGCGGTACGAGGTCGACGCCTGACATGGTCGACGCCTGACATGGCGGAGCGGGCCGGCGGGGTTCCGCCGGCCCGCTCCGCCATCGGGCTCAGTGGAAGAAGTGCCGCGTCCCCGTGAAGTACATCGTGACGCCGGCCTTCTGCGCGGCCTCCACGACCAGCTCGTCGCGGACGGAACCGCCAGGCTGGACCACGGCCTTCACTCCGGCGGCGGTGAGGATCTCCAGGCCGTCAGGGAAGGGGAAGAACGCGTCCGACGCGGCGTACGCGCCCGCGGCGCGCTCGGCACCGGCCCGCTCGACGGCCAGCTTCGCGGAGTCCACCCGGTTGACCTGCCCCATGCCGACGCCGACCGAGGCGCCGTCCTTGGCGAGCAGGATCGCGTTGGACTTCACCGCGCGGCAGGCCTTCCAGGCGAACGCCAGCTCGGCCAGCTCGTCGGCGCTCAGTGCCTCGCCGGTCGCCAGGGTCCAGTTGGCCGGGTCGTCGCCGTCGGCCTGAAGGCGGTCGGTGACCTGGAGCAGCGCACCGCCGTCGATCGGCTTGACCTCGACCGGGGCGGCGGGCCCGTCGGCGCAGCGCAGCACGCGGATGTTCTTCTTCTTGGTGAGGGCCTCCAGGGCCCCGTCCTCGTAGCCGGGCGCGACGATGACCTCGGTGAAGATCTCCGCGACCTGCTCCGCCATCTCCTTGCTGACCGGGCGGTTGACGGCGATCACGCCGCCGAACGCCGACAGCGGGTCGCAGGCGTGCGCCTTGCGGTGTGCCTCGGCGACGTCCGCGCCGATCGCGATGCCGCAGGGGTTGGCGTGCTTGATGATCGCGACGCAGGGCTCGATGTGGTCGTACGCGGCACGGCGGGCGGCGTCCGTGTCCGTGTAGTTGTTGTACGACATCTCCTTGCCGTGCAGCTGCTCGGCCTGGGCGAGGCCGCCGGTGCCGGACACGTAGAGGGCGGCGGGCTGGTGCGGGTTCTCGCCGTAGCGCAGGGTGTGCTCGCGCTCCCAGGTGGCGCCGAGGAAGTCGGGGAACTGAGACTCGTCGACCGGCGCGTAGGAGGAGGCGAACCAGGAGGCGACGGCCACGTCGTAGGCGGCCGTGTGCTGGAAGGCCTCGGCGGCGAGCCGCTTGCGGGTGGCGAGGTCGAAGCCGCCGCCCTGGACGGCCTTGAGCACGTCGGCGTAGCGGGCCGGGCTGGTGACGACCGCGACCGAGGGGTGGTTCTTGGCGGCGGCGCGGACCATCGAGGGGCCGCCGATGTCGATCTGCTCGACGCACTCGTCGGGCGAGGCGCCGGAGGCGACGGTCTCGCGGAACGGGTAGAGGTTCACGACGACGAGGTCGAACGGTTCGACACCCAGCTCGGCGAGCTGCTCGCGGTGGCTGTCCAGGCGCAGGTCGGCGAGGATGCCCGCGTGCACGCGCGGGTGCAGCGTCTTCACGCGGCCGTCCAGGCACTCGGGGAAGCCGGTGAGCTCCTCGACCTTGGTGACGGGGACGCCGGCAGCGGCGATCTTCGCGGCGGTCGAGCCGGTGGAGACGAGCTCGACCCCGGCCTCGTGGAGCCCGCGGGCGAGGTCCTCGAGCCCGGTCTTGTCGTAGACGCTGACGAGCGCCCGGCGAAGGGGCCGCTTGTTGCTCTCGGCGGTCACTGGATAACTACCTTTCGTCCCTCAATGCGATAGCCGTTGCGGGCGAGGCGCCCCACGACCTCGACGAGCAGCCTTCGCTCGACTTCCTTGATGCGCTCGTGCAGAGCGCCTTCGTCGTCCTCGTCCCGGATCTCCACCACGCCCTGCGCGATGATCGGCCCGGTGTCTACGCCGTCGTCGACGAAGTGGACGGTGCAGCCGGTGACCTTGGCGCCGTACGCGAGCGCGTCCCGCACACCGTGGGCTCCCGGGAAACTGGGCAGCAGGGCGGGGTGGGTGTTGACGAACCGCCCCCCGAACCGTGCGAGGAACTCCTTGCCGACGATCTTCATGAACCCGGCGGAGACGACGAGGTCGGGCTCGTGCGCGGCGACGGCCTCGGCGAGGGCGGCGTCCCACTCCTCGCGGCTGCCGTGGTCCTTGACCTTGCACACGAAGGTCGGCAGCCCCGCACGCTCGGCACGCGCCAGCCCCTCGATGCCCTCGCGGTCCGCGCCGACGGCCACGATCTCGGCCCCGTACTCCTGCGCGCCGACGGCGGCGATCCCGTCGAGCAGTGCCTGGAGGTTGGTGCCGGATCCGGAGACCAGCACGACGAGGCGCTTGGCGCGCGGGGCCACGGGCTTGGCGGCCACGGTGGAGGCCTTTCTCGGGGGAGCGTCTGTCCAGGGCGGCCGGCACCCGGCGCTTTGTGCATTCATACGAATGCTTTGCGTCCCCGGATACGGGGAAGCCTACGAACCGGCCGGCCGTCAGCAACGATACCGGCACACCGGACGGCCCCCACGGGACGGGGGCTGGGCCGGAAGGTAGCGTCTGGACGGAGCCGGTTCGGGAACGACGTCCGGACGTGGTGCGTTTCAGGAGGTGACGGACCCTGGTCCGACGCCGTTCCGTTCTGTCCACCCATTCCTCCTCACCAACGGGAAGACGCTCACTTGATGCCGGACCGCAGCCTGCGACTCCTCACGTTCCCCCAGCTGTCGATGCAGGGAGGGGAGCGCGGCGCCGTGCTGCTGCGGGAGCGCCCCGGTTCGCCGCCCGACGCCCCCTCGGGCAGCGACGGCGAGGAGCGCAAGGGCCGCGGCTCCCAGGAGGACAACCCTTTCGCCCCGCCGCCCGAGGGCACGCCGGACCGGCCCTGGCAGCCGCGGCGCCCGTCGGGTGACGACTCCCGGGGCCCGCATGACGGCCAGGACGATGGCGGGCGTGACCAGTCGCCCTGGGGCAGCCAGTGGAGCGACCAGCAGCCCGGCCGCTCCTCCGGCGGTTTCGGTGAGCGTCCCCGCAGCGGGCCCGAAGGCCAGGGCGGCGGCCCCCAGGGCGGCGGTCCCACGATGCGCTGGGACCCCACGGACCCCGCACAGCGCCGGGCGCGCTACGCCCTGCTGTCGGGCATGTGGGCCTTCTTCTTCGCCCTGTTCAGCTGGCCGTACGTGGCGCTGCTGCTCGGCGCGCTGGCCCTCTACTGGGCCATCAGCGCGCTGCGCGCGGGGCCGCGCCGGACGGACCCGGACTCCCCCGCCCCGGAGCAGCAGGGCGGCGGCCGCCCCCAGACGACGGCGGCGGTGACCGGCCTGGTCACGGCGTCCCTGGCGATCGCCCTGGTCGCCGCAACCTTCACGGCGCAGCTGGTCTACCGCGACTACTACACATGCACCGACGACGCCCTCACCAACGAGGCGAAGCAGTCCTGCTCCAAGCTGCTGCCGGAGGAGCTCCGGGGGCTGCTGGGCACGGAGGGCTGAGGCTTCAGGGGCTCGTGGCGCTTCAGGGGGTCTCGGGCGCTTCAGGCTCTCCGGTGCGAAGGGACGGGTCGGCCGGGTTCGGGTCCCGGTTCGGGTTCGGGTGCCGGTTCGGATTCGGGTGCCGGTTCGGGTCCGGGGCCGGGTTCGGGTGCCGGTTCAGGTTCGGGGCCGGGTTCGAGTCCCGGTTCGGGTTCGGGGCCGGGTTCGGGTCCCGGTTCAGGTTCGGGTTCGGGGCCGGGTTCGGGTCCCGGTTCAGGTTCGGGTTCGGGGCCGGGTTCGGGTCCCGGTTCGGGTTCAGGTTCGGCTCGAAGGGCAGGAAGTCGTAGAGCCCGAAGTCCGTCTCCGGGGCCCATGTGCGGCCCCGGCTGCGGTCCCGGCCCGAGCCCGTCTTCCGGCCTCGGCCCCAGCTCCTGTCGGGGGCCCACTCGTGACCTCGACTCCGATCCCGGTCCGGGCCCTCCTCCCGGCTTCCGCCCAGGTCCCGGCCCGGGTCCCAATCCTGGCCTCGGTCGGTGCTCCAGGCGGCTCCGTCGTCCGCGGCCTCCGCCTCCGCCTCCCACAGAGCTCCGGCATCCGTGCGGTCCCGGAGACCGCCGGAGTCCGCGACGCCGGGCTCGGCCCCCGTTCCGCCGGCCACCCCCGCGATCCCGGCCACCCCGGTGCGTGTGAACCAGCCCCGGCCGGTCCGCCAGGTCCGTCCCTGCCCTCGGGGTCCCGGGGTGGCTTCCTTGCGCTGTTCGCCGATCCTCGGCTCCTCCGCCCGGGGCGTCCGCCGCCAGGCCCATGCTCCCAGCGCCGTCGGGATCGCCGGCAGGCCCAGCCAGGCCAGCGTCGCGGCGCCGACCTGCCACCACACCGGGCCGAAGCGGGACAGCACGGCAGAGCCGAGGGGGCCGCCCGACAGTGCGGCCAGCCCCGCGAGCACGGCCGCGCCCAGGAGCGACGCCAGGGCGGTGGCACGGACGGTGCGGCCGGCCGACCAGATCACGGCCCGGTCACCCCCCGGTCCCGTCCCGCCGCGATCCACGGAGGCCGCCCCCTTGACCACCGTCCAGCCCACGACCACCCCGGCGACCAACGGCACCACCCCGGCCGCCCAGTGCACCGGCGTCCCCTCCCCCGCCTCCGGCACCGCCGCCAGCAGCGGGAACGGCGGCAGGAGCGGGGCCGGCGCCGAGGACAGCGGGCCCACCACGTGGCCCGCACCGAGCGCGAAGCCCGGCCCGAGAGCGTAAGCGGCGCCCCACACCGCCGCGTTCGGGACCAGCGCCACGCACAGCAGCAGCACGGTGAACCGCCCCGACCATCCCTCGGTCAGCCCGAGCCATGCCGCCCGGGTCGCCGCGCCGTGCCCCACCAGCGACACCGCCACCAGCAACGCCCCACCCCCGAGGAGCACCGTCACCCCGGCGGCCGCGGCCCGCGCGGCGACGCCCGGTCGCCCGTCCGGGCCGAGCACCAGCGGGCGTACTCCCTTCGGCAGCACACCCAGCAGCCGCCGCAGCGGACGGCCCGGACGGCCGTACGCGGACCACACGCCCGCCCCCGCCGCCACGACGGCGACGAGGGGAACGCACACCCCGGCCCACACCCACGACGGCCGCAGCACACCGCCCGCGGCATAGAGGGCGGCGGACGTGGCGACGGCGAGGTAGCCGACGACGACGCCCGTCCACGCGGTGCGGGCGGGGACCAGGGGCGGGCTCGCGGCCGTCCCGGGGTCCTCCTCGCAACCGTCGTCGTCCCCGCCCCCTCCGCCCTCCGTGGCGTCCCGCGCCGTGCGGTGCAGCAGCCACACCGGCAGCGCCAGCAGCAGCAGGGGCGGCAGGCCGAGGGGGGCGGGGACGCCGGAGAGCGTGTCGGTACGGACCAGCTCGGCACCGTGGGCCAGCAGCCACAGCGCCGCCGCCACATGCATGGCCCCGCCGGGCCCGCTGTCCGGGTACGGCGAGCTGATCCACAGCAGTGTCACGAGCACGGCGAACGACGCCAGTCCGAGGCCCGCCGCGAAAGCGCCCCCCAGGAAGCAACCGACCAGTCCGGGCGAACGGTCGCGCATCCGGGTGAGCAGGGGTGACGGCGAACGTCGGCGAGCGGTCATCTCGTTCACGACCGCCATGCTCCCAACGACACACGCTTTACCGGCGTAACAGGCGAACCCTCGCTGTGTCGCCCAAAATATTTTTTATGTACTTTTTCGGACGGAGGCGTGCCCTGTGACGCAGAGCCCTGCCCGCCCGCTCCCCGCCCCCAAGGAACGCCGACGCCTGCGCGAGGCCGCCTCGCTGACACGGGCTCAGCTGGCCTCCCGGGTGGGCGTCACCAGCGAGACCCTGCGCGGGTGGGAGACCGGCCGCTCCACACCGCGCGGCCGCAAGGGCGAGAAGTACGTGAAACTGCTCCATTCGCTGGGCGACGAGACGGAGATGTCTTCCCCTCAGGAGCGTGCCGCCGACTCCGACGACGACCCTGAGCCGGCACCCACGACGGCGTCCGCACAGCGGTCCGCACGGGCCCGGCGCACGACCGCGGCCACCGACCGGAAACGGCTCGCCGCGAAGGACCGGGGGCGGGGCCCCGTCACCGTCGCCGACCGGAGCCGCACCCCCGTCCCGCACGGACACCGCGTCATCCTCACCGAACGCCCGCGCATGGCGACGCCGCGCCGACCGGACGACGCCGTCGCCGCGCTGACCCCCGATCAGGCCTTCGACGCGCTCTACGCCTTCTGCGCCCCCGCGCTGGTCCGGCAGACCTATCTGCTGACCGGGCGCCGCGAGCTGGCCCGGGAGTCGGTGGAGCGGGCCTTCCAGATCGCCTGGCAACGCTGGCCCGAGGTGGCCCGCGACCGCGACCCGGCGGGCTGGGTGCGCGCGGTGGCGTACGAGTGCGCGCTCTCCCCCTGGCACCGGCTCCGTCCGCGCTACCGGCACCCCGAGCCGCCACCGTCCGACGCGTTCGACCGGGCACTGCTGGACACACTGCTGCAGCTCCCGCCGTCCTGCCGCCGCACACTCGTGCTCTACGACGGGGTCGGGCTCGGCCTGCCGGAGACGGCGGCGGAGACGGAGGCGAGCACCCGCGCGGCCGTGAACCGGCTGGCGCACGCGCGCGAGGCGCTGGCGGAGCGGCTGCCGGAGCTCGCGGACCCGGAGACGCTGCACTGGCGGCTGGTCGAGCTGGCCTCCACCGACCGGCTGCGGGCCGCCAAACCACCGGTGGTACGCCAGAGGGGGGAACGCCGGGCCCGCTTCTGGACCCGGGCCGCCATCGCCTTCACGGTGGCCCTGATCGGCACGACGGCCCTCACCGTCCACACGGCGCCCACCCGCTACGAGCCACCGGTGCCCGCGGGAGAGACGGTGCAGGGCGTACCGCCACCGGTCGCGCCCGGACCGCTGTCGGAGTCGGAGCGGGAACTGCGCGCGAAGCTGCGCAAGGAGGAGCAGAAGGGGCCGGACAGGCTGCTCCCGCAACCGCGTTGACCGGCTGCGGGCGAGCGGCTGGAGGGCCCCTGTGCGGGGAGCCGGCCGGCACACGGCGCTGGCCCGCCCCTGTAGAGGGAAGAACCGGCAAACGCCGATGGGCCCGCCCCCCTGTGCGGGGAGCGGGCCCATCGATGAGCTCAGAGGCTCAGCCCTACGGCTGGTTCAGCACGTCGGGTGACTCAGCACGTCGAGTGACTCCGCACGTGACTCAGCACGACGGGGCCTCAGCACGACGGGTGACTCAGTACGACGAGTGACTCAGCACGACGGCCAGTGCAGCGCGTCGGCTGTTCAGCCCGCGAGGATGGCGCGCGCCAGCTTGGCCGTCTCGGTCGGGGTCTTGCCGACCTTGACGCCCGCGGCCTCGAGGGCCTCCTTCTTCGCGGCGGCCGTGCCGGAGGAGCCGGAGACGATGGCGCCGGCGTGGCCCATGGTCTTGCCCTCGGGAGCGGTGAAGCCCGCGACGTAGCCGACGACCGGCTTCTTCACGTTCTCCTTGATGAAGGCCGCGGCCCGCTCCTCGGCGTCGCCGCCGATCTCACCGATCATGACGATCAGGTCGGTGTCGGGGTCGGCCTCGAACGCGGCCAGGGCGTCGATGTGGGTGGTGCCGATGACGGGGTCGCCACCGATGCCCACGGCCGACGAGAAGCCGATGTCGCGCAGCTCGTACATCATCTGGTACGTCAGCGTGCCCGACTTCGACACCAGGCCGATACGGCCCGGCTTGGTGATGTCGCCCGGGATGATGCCGGCGTTGGACTGGCCCGGGGTGATGAGACCGGGGCAGTTCGGGCCGATGATCCGGGTCTTGTTGCCCTTGGACACGGCGTAGGCGTAGAACGCGGCCGAGTCGTGGACGGCGATGCCCTCGGTGATGACGACCGCGAGCGGGATCTCGGCGTCGATGGCCTCGACGACGGCGGCCTTGGCGAAGGCCGGCGGGACGAAGAGGACGGACACGTTGGCGCCCGTCTTCTCGATCGCCTCGGCGACCGTGCCGAAGACCGGGATGTCGTTGCCGTCGATGTCGACGGAGGTGCCCGCCTTGCGCGGGTTCACGCCACCGACGATGTTCGTGCCGTCGGCCAGCATGAGCTTGGTGTGCTTCATGCCCGTGGCACCGGTCATGCCCTGGACGATGACCTTGCTGTCCTTGTTGAGGAAGATAGCCATGGCTGTTTAGTCCCTCGTCCCTTACTTCGCAGCCGCGAGCTCGGCGGCCTTGTCGGCCGCGCCGTCCATGGTGTCCACGCGCTGGACCAGCGGGTGGTTGGCGTCGGAGAGGATCTTGCGACCCAGCTCGGCGTTGTTGCCGTCGAGGCGGACGACGAGGGGCTTGGTGACTTCCTCGCCCCGGTCCGCGAGCAGCTGCAGCGCCTGGACGATGCCGTTGGCGACCTCGTCACAGGCGGTGATGCCACCGAAGACGTTGACGAACACGGACTTGACGTCCGGGTCGCCGAGGATGATCTCCAGGCCGTTCGCCATGACGGCGGCGGAGGCGCCACCACCGATGTCGAGGAAGTTGGCGGGCTTCACGCCGCCGTGCGCCTCACCGGCGTACGCGACGACGTCCAGAGTGCTCATGACGAGACCCGCGCCGTTGCCGATGATGCCGACCTCGCCGTCGAGCTTGACGTAGTTGAGGTTCTTCTCCTTGGCGGCGGCCTCAAGCGGGTTGGCCGCGGCCTTGTCCTGGAGTGCCTCGTGCTCCGGCTGGCGGAACTCGGCGTTCTCGTCCAGGGAGACCTTGCCGTCCAGGGCGATGACGTCACCGGAGGCGACCTTGGCCAGCGGGTTGACCTCGACCAGGAGGGCGTCCTCCTTGATGAAGGTGTCCCACAGCTTGACCAGGACGTTAACGACCTTGTCCGCGACCTCGGCCGGGAACTTGGCGGCCGCGACGATCTCGCGGGCCTTGGCCTCGGTCACGCCCTCGTTGGCGTCGATCGGCGTCTTGGCGACGGCCTCCGGACGGGTGGCCGCCACCTCCTCGATCTCCATGCCGCCCTCGACGGAGGCGATGGAGAGGAAGGTGCGGTTGGCACGGTCCAGGAGGAAGGAGACGTAGTACTCCTCCACGATCTCCGGGGCCGTCTCGGCGATCATCACCTTGTGGACCGTGTGGCCCTTGATGTCCATGCCGAGGATGTTGGTCGCGTGCTCGACCGCCTCGTCGGCGGTGCCGGCGAGCTTCACGCCGCCCGCCTTGCCACGGCCGCCGACCTTCACCTGGGCCTTGACGACGGACTTGCCACCGAGGCGCTCGGTGGCTGCGCGGGCCGCCTCAGGCGTGTCGATGACTTCACCGGCCAGCACCGGTACATCGTGCTTGGCGAAGAGGTCCCTCGCCTGGTACTCGAACAGGTCCACGCGCTTCCGTCCCTATCAGTGATCTCGCGGTTCGTTGTCTGCGTGGGCGTGCCGCGAGGGCAACGTGACGTCCGCTGTCTGTCACAAGGGAGGCGCACACGGTGTCCGAGCGCGCGGCATGTCCGTCTCGCAGGTTATCGCTGCTTCCGGGAGGCCCCTAAATCGAGGGTCACACCTGAGCGGTGATACCTGTCACATGATGCCGCCCTCTCTGGCACGGCGTGCCGGGTGTGAGGAGCGGGCGACGGGTGGGTGAGGGGCCTCACCGGGCTGGGGTTGACCCGGTGAGGCCCGCCGGACACCCCCGAAGGAGGGCAAGGCCCTGTTCAGGGCCCCGCTCCCGGGGGCGCGGGCCGGGTGGTTCCCACCCCGATGGGGACCACCCGGCCCATCCACGAGGGTTTCGGCCGCGGACCGCCGACGGCTTTCGGCCGTCCGGACGTGATGCCTCGTGAAGCAGGGGGAGGGAGGGGGCGCCGTGGACACCCCCGGGGCCGGCCGACGAGACGCTCCACCCCCGCGGACGGGCTCACGGCGGTGCGCCTCGGCGCGGCCGGTCCGCGCTAAGCGGGGAAGAGCGAGATGTCCCGGTGGGCGTCTGAGGCGCCGGTCGCGTCCGTACGGGCCACGACACCGGGCACGAGCCCGAGCGGCGCCTGGAGGCTCACCGTGAGGGCGCGTGCGTCACCATGCCGCGACGAGCCGCCCTCCCTCACGAACCGGTTGCCGGACTCACCGTCCGGTTGCCCTCCGGACGGGTGCTCGGCAGGGGCAGGCCCGGTGGGGGTGGGCGGTTCTTCGGGATGGCTGGGGTGGCTGGGCCGTCTGGGCCGGCTGCTGTGACTGAGGCGGCTGGTGTCGCTTGTGTGAATGACGTGGCTGGTGCGGTGGTCTGCGCGTCTGAGGGGGTGCGCGGGGGTGTCGGGACCGGCCGGGCTCGCAGTGGTGGGGGGTGGCCCGCCGCCGTGAGCCGCCGCGTCCGCCGCCGGCACCGTCGTCGTGTCCGGCTGCGGATCGGAGGCGTCCGGGGCGGGGAGCGGGTGGCTGGGCAGTTCCAGGTGCGGCAACCACGCGGGCGGCTGCGGCGGCGCCGGCAACCGGGGGGATGACGGCGCCGTCGGCACCTTCAGCCGCGTGCGAGCCGGCCCCTCACCCACCCGCTCCCCCACACCATCGGCAGCCCGAAAGGTCCGGTCCCCCGCAGCCCGATGGAGCCGTTCCTCCGCAGCCCGATGGAGCCGTTCCTCCGCGGGCCCAGCGCCGTGCACACCGCTGTCGACCTGCACGGCCCGGCCTCCCGGCAGCGCCCCCACGCCGCTCTCGGCATGAGCACGCTCACCCCAGAGCAGTCCGACCGCCAGCAACCCGCCCACCAGCAAAGCCAGTTGGACGGCACGTCGTCCGGCCGCTGTGCGCGTCATGCGCAACGCGGCATCAGACAGGGCTGCTGACCAGGTCAAGAGGGGAAAGCTTCCTCCCGTGCGACGGAAGCGGCACCACCCGGCCGGCACACGCGCGGTCAGGCAGGCGCCGATCCTCGCACGGGAGTGCGCGGGTCGCGCAAGCCCTTGCTAGCCATGGATCGTCATGTCCGTCACCGATGGGTCGTCATGTCCGTTTTCACTGCCGCACGTCGGACGACGATGCGGTGACACGTCGTCATCTGCTGCCCGTGTCCGCCCCCTTCGTTTCCGCCCCCTTCGTTTCCGCCCCCTTCGTATCCGCCCCCTTCGTATCCGCCCCCTCGCATCCATGCCCCTCAGGCCGCGTCCGGTATCGGCAGCGGCCGCTTCTCGATCGCCGCCGCCATCACCTCCGGGAACAGATCGGGCGTACACGCGAACGCCGGTGCCCCCAGCGCCGCGAGCGCGGCGGCGTGTTCCCGGTCGTACGCGGGTGCCCCCTCGTCCGAGAGCGCCAGCAGCGTCACGAACTGCACGCCCGACGCCTTCATCGCGGAGACCCGCTTGAGCATCTCGTTGCGGATGCCGCCTTCATAGAGGTCGCTGATCAGCACGACGACCGTCTCCGCGGGCCGGGTGATCTGCGACTGGCAGTACGCGAGCGCCCGGTTGATGTCCGTGCCACCGCCGAGTTGCGTGCCGAACAGCACGTCGACCGGGTCGTCCAGCTGGTCCGTGAGGTCGACGACCGCCGTGTCGAAGACGACGAGTCGCGTGGAGATCGTCCGCATCGAGGCGAGGACCGCCCCGAACACCGATGCGTACACCACCGATGCAGCCATGGATCCCGACTGGTCGATACAGAGCATGACCTCCTTCTTCGTGGACCGGGTCGCCCGCCCGAAGCCGATGAGCCGCTCCGGCACGATCGTCCGGTACTCGGGCAGGTAGTGCTTGAGGTTGGCCGCGATGGTGCGGTTCCAGTCGATGTCGTGGTGGCGGGGCCGGCTGATCCGGGCGCTGCGGTCGAGCGCACCCGTGAGAGTGGCCCGGGTGCGGGTGGCGATCCGCTTCTCCAGGTCCTCGACGACCTTGCGCACGACGGCCCGGGCCGTCTCCTTCGTCGTCTCCGGCATCGCCTTGTTCAGTGACAGCAGCGTGCCGACGAGGTGCACGTCGGCCTCCACCGCCTCCAGCATCTCCGGCTCCAGCAGCAGAGTGGCGAGACCGAGCCGGTCGATGGCGTCGCGCTGCATGACCTGCACGACGGAGGACGGGAAGTAGGTCCGGATGTCCCCGAGCCAGCACGCCACCGACGGCGCCGACGCCCCGAGTCCCGCCGAACGGTCCCGGCCCCCCTGTGACCTGCCGTCCTTCTTGCCGTAGAGCGCGGTGAGCGCCCCGTCCATCGCGGCGTCCCGGCCCGACAGCGCGCAGCCGGTACCGTCCGCCGCATCGCCCCCGAGCACGAGCCGCCACCGCCGCAACCGCTCCTGCGCCGGGTCGGTCGATCCGGACGTCATCCCCGTCCTCCCTGGTGCGGCCGTTCCCACAGCGGGATCACCGGCACGGTCGTCGTGGACCGTCTTTCCGCCCGGAGCCCGCCCGTCCGGGCGTCTGCCGCTTCCTGAGCCGTCGTTCGCTCCCTCAGTGCCACGGTCGTCATCCCGTCACCCCCGCCAGATGGTTGTCCGTGTTCTCGTCCTCTTCGTCCAGCCCGAGCAGCAGCCGCACGACCGGCAGCACGGCGTCCGCGCGCGCCGTGTCGAGGTCCGCGGCGAAGCCGGGTGTGCCCGAGCCGGCGACGGTGGCGCGACCGTCGGCTCCCGGTCCGCGTCGGACCAGCTCGCCGAGGGTCCGGCGCACCCCTGGCTCGTACGCCGAGAACGTCCGCCGCAGCAGGGGCAGTACGTCCGTGAAGGCCTCGGCCGGCACCCCGGTCAGCCAGGCGTCGACCAGGCCGAGCAGCCGCTCGTCGTGCACCAGGAGCATCCCGCCGCCGGAGCCTCCGCCGACGAAGCCCTCGATCCAGGCGGCCGCGTCCGCCGGGGGTGTGCCCGGTGACAGGACGAGTCCCATCAGCACGGCCGCCTCGTCCTGGGCCAGTTCCCCGTCGTCGAGCAGGAGCCGCACGGCCCGCCCCCGGATCACCCCGGGCACGGTGTCCCGCCCGGACAGCACCCGAAGCACCGACTGCCAGCGGCTTCTCAGCCGGCCGTGTCCGGTGGCGGGGGTGTCGCCCAGGAGACCGACGGCTCCGTGTACCGCGTCCACATGGCGCCGCATCTCCTCGGCGGCGTCCGCGTCGAGCGCGGCGCAGGCCGGGGGAAGGCCGACGAACACCCGCTCGGCCAGTCCCGCGGCGACCTCCGCCAGGGCAGCGGTGTCCGTGCCGCGCACGTCGCCGTAGCGCAGTGAGCGGACCAGGGCCGGAAGCGCCTGGGCGAGGTGGCCGACGTCCGTGTCGAGGGCCGCCCGGTCGGCGAGGACCCGCATCACTGTCGGCAGTGTGTCAGGCAGTTCGGCCAGCAGGCAGCGCTCGGCGAGCGCGGTGACGTCGGCGAGGGCCTCCGCTGTGACGGCGTCCGCCTCGGCCTTCGCGGTCGCGGCGGACAGAACGCTCGTCCCCCACACCCCGGCCTCGGCGACCCGTACGGACAGCTCGGGCTCCCAGCGCAGTCGCCACGTCTCCCGGAACGTGCCGGTGCTGCCGCGCGAGGCGGCCGGTTCACCCCACGCGATGCCGAGCAGCCGCAGCCGGTGCAGCAGTCTGCTGCGGGCGGCGTCGTTGTCCCTGCGCAGGTCGAGCTCCAGCTCCCGCTCCAGCGCCTCCGGCTTCAGCCGCAGCCGGCGTTGCAGCCCGGTCAGGTCCCGTTGCAAGGGCACCGCCGGCGCCGACGAGGGCACCTCCCCCAGTACGTCCCCCACGACCAGCCGGTCCCGCACCAGCGCCAGCGGCACGTCCGAGCCCTCGCACATCACCGCCCGCACCGCGTCGGTCGTCTCGCTCAGGCCGGGCAGCGGACGGCCGCGCATCGCGGCGAGCGTCTCGGCCAGCCGCACCGCCTCGATGACGTGCGCGGAGGAGACGATCCGGTCCTCGGCGCGCAGCAGCCCCGCCACCTTGGTGAGCCACCGCTCCACCGGCCGGTCCGGGGCGCTGAACAAGTGCCCGTACCAGCCCGGCGAGTCGATACCCGCCCCGTACCCGCTCGTCCGGGACAGCCGGCGGTGGGTCCACGGCACCCAGGTCATGTCCGTCTTGACCCTGGGCAGCCCCTTCAGCAGCGCCTTGTCGGCGGCGACGGTCGTCTTCCGCCGCAGCGCGGGCACGTGCCAGGCTCCGCAGACGACGGCGACGCCGTCCTCGAACTCCCGCTGCGCGGCCCGCACCTGGAGCCGCATGTACGCCTCCCGCACCAGGTCTCGGTCGTGGCCCCCGCTGCCGTAGGTCTCCCGCAGGGCGCCCATCGCCTCCTCGAGCGCCGTGAACGGTGCGAGCGCGTCGCCGTCCCCCGCACCCCGGTGCTCCACGACGTCCTCCCACCACCGCTCCGGATCGTCGTAACCGGCGGCTTCGGCGAGTACTCCCAGGGGATCGATCCGCAGGTCCGCGGAGTCGGCCTCATCAGCAGGGCCGGTTGAGTCGGCGGGGTCCGCCGAGTCCGCGGGGCCGGCGCCGGTGTCCTCCGCTGCGGCCTCCCCGGCGTCGAGAGGTCGTTCACCCTCCGTCGCCGCCTCGTCCTCCTGCCGTCCCCAGGCCAGCGTGTGCGTGGCCGGCAGGTCGATGAAGCGGGCCGGGACGTCGTGCTCCAGGGCCCAGCGTAGGGCGACCCACTCCGGGGAGAACGCGGCCAGCGGCCAGAACGCCGAGCGGCCGGGTTCGTCCACGGCGTGGGCGAGCAGGGCGACCGGTGGTCGCATCTCCTCGTGGGCGGCGAGCGGGATCAGCGCGTCGGCCTCGGGCGGGCCCTCGATCAGCACGACCTCCGGCCGGACCTCCTCCAGAGCCGCCCGGACCGCCCGCGCGGACCCCGGCCCGTGATGCCGCACCCCGAGCAGCACCGGCCCAGACACCGCGCCCCGGCCCACGGCCCGCTCCACAACGGTCATTTCACGCTCCCTCCCGTCCCGCTCGCCCGCGGCCCTTGCCACATCGGTCACCTCATCCCCCTCGCGTCCCGCACGCCGCGTCCCCTCTCCCCCCGTCCCCGGCCGGCCGACGACCGCCGGCCCGACCACCCGGCCGCCCCCGCCCGGCGTCCCTCACCCGCTCACCTCGCGGCAGGCCCGGTAGAAGTCCTTCCAGCCGTCGCGCTCGCGGACCACCGTCTCCAGGTACTCCTGCCAGATGACCCGGTCCGCAGCCGGGTCGCGGACCACCGCGCCGAGGATGCCCGCGGCGACGTCGCCCGGGCGCAGCACTCCGTCGCCGAAGTGCGCGGCCAGGGCGAGTCCGTTGGTGACGACGGAGATCGCCTCGGCCGTGGACAGCGTGCCGCTGGGCGACTTCAGCTTCGTCCGGCCGTCGGCCGTGACACCGGCGCGCAACTCGCGGAAGACCGTGACGACCCGGCGGATCTCGGCGAGCCCGTCGGGCGCGGCCGGCAGGTCGAGGGAGCGGCCGATCTGGTCGACACGCCGGGAGACGATGTCGACCTCCGCCTCGGCGCTCTCCGGCAGCGGCAGCACCACCGTGTTGAACCGGCGGCGCAGGGCGCTGGACAGGTCGTTGACCCCGCGGTCGCGGTCGTTGGCCGTGGCGATGAGGTTGAAGCCGCGGACCGCCTGCACCTCCTGGCCCAGCTCCGGTATGGGCAGCGTCTTCTCCGACAGGATGGTGATGAGCGTGTCCTGCACGTCGGCGGGGATGCGCGTCAGCTCCTCGACGCGGGCCGTCATGCCCTCCGCCATGGCCCGCATGACCGGGCTGGGCACGAGGGCGTCGCGGCTCGGGCCGTGGGCGAGCAGCTGCGCGTAGTTCCAGCCGTAGCGGATGGCCTCCTCCGGGGTGCCGGCGGTGCCCTGCACCAGCAGTGTGGAGTCACCGCTGACGGCCGCGGCCAGGTGCTCGGACACCCACGTCTTCGCCGTGCCCGGCACACCGAGCAGCAGCAGGGCGCGGTCGGTGGCGAGCGTGGTGACGGCGACCTCGACGATGCGGCGCGGACCGACGTACTTGGGACTGATCACCGTGCCGTCCGGCAGCGTGCCGCCGAGCAGGTACGTCGCGACGGCCCACGGCGACAGCTTCCAGCGGGCCGGGCGCGGGCGGTCGTCCTGCGCGGCCAGCGCGGTGAGTTCATGGGCGAAGGCGTCCTCGGCGTGCGGTCGCAACGCTTGGGTCGATGCCGTCTCCCCCGCTTCGACGGACGTCGGCTCCACGGACACGGTCATGGCAAAGTCCCCCTCCAGCTCGGCCGGTTCGGATCTGGCACCAACGTTGCACCACACCACTGACAATCCGTTCCGACCTGCGAAAACGCCCTGCCGGAGCCGCTCGCGGACCCGATTGTCAGTGGCGGGATCTACCTTCGATGGCATGACTCAGCAGGGGGTGCGCTGGACGGCGGACCAGGTGCTGGCACTGGCACCTGACGCCGCATCACGCAAAGCGGGAAGCAAACTCGGCGCGGCCGGGCCGTGGTCCGAGGCGGGGAGTTCAGACGAAGGGGCGGTGTGGGGGCTGTGCAAGGGCAGCGGAAGCAAGCCGTATCAGACGGTCGTCGACCTCGCGGACGCCGCGGGCCCGGCCTACAAGTGCACGTGTCCGAGCCGCAAGTTCCCGTGCAAGCACGCGCTCGGGCTGTTGTTGCTCCGGGCCACCGACGACGCGGCGGTGCCGCCGGGGCAGGCCCCGGAATGGGCCGGAGAGTGGATGGCGGGGCGGCGCAGGCGCACCGCGGCGAAGGAGGCCGGCGACCGCCCCGCTACCGCGTCAGGGACCGCTGACCCGGAGGCCGCGCGGCGCCGGGCGGAGCGTCGTGCCGAGCGGGTGACGGCGGGCGCGGTGGAGCTGGAGCAGCGTCTGACCGATCTGCTGCGCGGCGGCCTGGCGACCGCGGAACAGTCGGGGTACGGCCTGTGGGAGGAGACGGCGGCCCGCATGGTCGACGCCCAGGCCCAGGGCCTGGCGGGCCGGGTGCGGGAGCTGGGGGCGATACCGTCCACGGGTCCGGGCTGGCCGGTGCGGCTGCTGGAGGAGTGCGCACTGCTGCATCTCCTCGGGCAGGGCTGGCTGCGCCGCGAGCGACTCCCGGACGGCCTGGCCGCCACGGTCCGCTCCCGCATGGGTCTGCCGGCCTCCGCCGACGGCCCGCCGCTGCGCGACCGCTGGCTGGTCCTCGCCCAGTACGACACGGCGGACGCACGCCTGACGACCCGCCGGATCTGGCTGCACGGCACCGACTCGCAGCGCACCGTGCTGCTCCTCTCCTACGGCGCCGCGGGTCGTGCCCCGGAGCTGGCGCTGCCGGTGGGGCTGGCCCTGGACGCCGAGGTGTCCGCCTACCCCGGCGCCGGGCAACCGCGGGTGGCCCTGGGCGAACAGTTCGCCCCGCCCGGGCCCGCGGCGATACGCCCTCCGGGGATGACGACGTCCCGGGCCGCGGCCCGTTACGGCGACGCCCTGCGCGACGACCCGTGGCTGGAGTCCGTCCCGGTGACGCTGGACCGGGTCGTTCCGGTACCGCACGGCGAGTCCTGTCAACTCGCGGACGCCGACGAGGACACGGCGTTGCCGCTCAGTCCCGTGGCGCGCTCCCGGCCCGGCCTGTGGCGGCTCGTCGCCCTCTCGGGCGGGGCCCCGGTCAGGGTCTTCGGCGAATGCGGCCACCAGGGCTTCACCCCGCTGACGGCCTGGCCGGAGGGCCCGGGTGACGCGGTCGCGCTCTGCTGATCCGGTGACGGCGCCTCAGCCCGCGACCCTCCGCCCGCCCCCACCCGTCCCAAGACCGTCCGCGCCCCACCCGTCCCAAGACCGTCCGCGCCCCACCCATCCCGATAACCACGCATCTTTCAGGCATCACGGGACAACCGGTGAAGGACGAGCCTTCAACCACCGGACGCCCCGCGGAAAGGAAGCTCATGACCAGGACCTCCGCTCCTGTGGACGCGCCCGGCGCGGACGCGTGGGAGGGGCTCGTCACCGCCGCGCTGCTCGGCACCGACCGGCGCACCCCGCCCGGCGCCGCGCCGGGCCCGGACGCACCCGCGGCCCTGCTGGACGCGGCGGCCGCTCAGACCGTGCGACGACGGGCCGGTCTGCGCCCCGCGCGCGCCGCCGAGCGGCCACAGCCGGCTCCGCGGGACACGCGTCCACCGCTGCCGCCGGCGGCCGCGCGCAGACTCGCGATGCTGCTGGCCGACCGCCCCGGCCCCTCCGGCGGAGGCCGGCGGGGCACCGCACCCGACCTGACGGAACTGCTGCCGCAGTGGCTCACGGCGGCGAACGCCCGCGGTTTCGCGCCTCCTCCGCACCTGCTTCCGGCGTTGCTGGACGCGGCCCGGGGGCGTACCGACCTGCGTCCGGCCGCCCTGGAGTTCGCGGGGCCCCGGGCCCTGTGGCTGGCGCGCCTCAACCCGGACTGGAGGTTCGCCCTGCGCGCGACCCCGGGCGGGAGCGCCGCACTGCCGCGGCCCGAGGACGACGACAGGGTCCAGCGGCTGTGGCAGGAGGGCCTGTTCGCCGAACGCGTCGCCCTGCTGTCCGCCCTGCGCTCCCGTGAACCGGCCGCCGCCCGCGACCTGCTCGCGACCACATGGGCGACGGAACGGGCCGAGGACCGGCTGATGTTCCTCGACTCACTGCGTGCGGGCCTGGGCCCGGACGACGAGCCGTTCCTGGAACAGGCCCTGGCCGACCGCAGTCGCAACGTCCGGGCGACGGCGGCGGAACTGCTGTCGGCCCTGCCGGGTTCGGCGCTCGCCGCGCGGATGGCGGCCAGGGCGGCGGCCTGTGTGGCCATCGACCACCTGCGATCGGCCCGGCCTCGAAAGCCCGGCACCGATGACGAGGGCCCCGGCGGGACCGCGGGGACCACAACGGCCGAGACAGCCACCGCAGCCAACTCCGCGGAGGCCACGGCGACCGTGGGGGCAACGGCAGCCGGCGAGGCCACCCCGACGATCGCCGTCGAGGCGCCGCACGAGTGCGATCCGGGCATGGAACGCGACGGCGTCGTGGCGAAGGCCCCCGCGGGGCGCGGTGAACGCTCCTGGTGGCTCGGCCAGTTGGTGGAGGCGGCACCGCTCGGGACGTGGTCGCGGCGGCTCGGCGGTCGCACACCCCGGGAGATCGTGGCGCTGCCGGTGGCGGACGACTGGCAGGGAGAACTGCACGCGGCGTGGTGCCGGGCGGCGGTGCGTCAGCGGGACTCCGAGTGGTCACGCGCGCTGCTCGGCGACCCGTCGGCACCGGAGGCGGGCGGTCCGGGAGCCGTGTCCCTGGCCGAGCGCGCCAAGCTGCTCGGCACGCTGGGCGCCGCCGAACGGGCCGAGTGGGTGGCCGGCTTCATCGGCACGCACGGCCTGTCCGAGGCCTTCCAGTTGCTCGGGGTGTGCGCGGTGCCCTGGGCCGCGCCGCTCGGCCGGGCGGTGGTGGACGCGCTCAACATCGCTCGGGACGCGGGGAGTTATCCATGGAGTTTCAGCGGCGTGATGGGTATGGCCGAGCGTTGCCTGGATCCGTCCGAGGCCTCACGGCTCGACGCCCTGCTGGCCGTACCCGACGAGCCGGAGAACGGGTCCCCGGGAGCCGGCGGCTACTGGGCGGAGGCCTTCCAGCGCCTGGTCACGACTCTGCGTCTGCGCGCGGCGATGGCGGAGGAGCTGGAAGCGGCCTGAATCCGGCCCGCGTCCGCGGCTCCGGACACGACGGCGAACCGGCCGACGGACACGACAGTGCGCCGGCCGACGACCACCACACGACACCCGTGGACGACCGCCACTCGACACCCGTCGACAACAACCACCCGGCGCCCGGCGACGGGCATCACGCAGCCTCCGGCGACAAGCTCCACACGACACCCGGCGAAGGGCACCACAAGGCCTTAGGCGACAAGCGCCACACGGCTTCGGACGTCGGCCCCCGCGACCGGCGACGCCCCCCGGGCCGGAGCCCCGGAGTCCTAAGCCTGCGCGGGCTGGCGCGCGTTCGTCCGGACCCAGTCCACGATCGACGCCGTCGTCGCGCCGGGCGTGAAGATCTCCGCGACGCCCTTCTCCTTGAGCAGGGGGATGTCCGCCTCGGGAATGATCCCGCCACCGAAGACCAGGATGTCCTCCGCGTCCCGCTCCCCGAGCAGGTCGATCACCGCCGCGAAGAGCGTGTTGTGCGCTCCGGAGAGGATGGACAGCCCGATCGCGTCGGCGTCCTCCTGGATCGCCGTGTCGACGATCTGCTCGGGAGTCTGGTGGAGGCCGGTGTAGATGACCTCCATACCGGCGTCGCGCAGGGCCCGCGCGATCACCTTGGCCCCGCGATCGTGGCCGTCGAGCCCCGGCTTGGCCACCACCACGCGGATCGGACCGGCTGCCACACCCATCACTGCCTCCATGAAGCGATTACATCCATCCGTACCGACAAGTACCGCACACATCGGGCAAGCCGTACACGCCGCACCGCACGGACACCCCGCCCCGAACCGGCCGGGCAAGTGAACGAACGTTATCTCCAGGATCCCGTAACCGGCAGTTTCGCGGTGGATACCGAGGGGGAAATCACACGATGGGACAAGCGCAAGGAGAGCCGCCACGAGACTGCCGTACCGCCGCACCACCCACACACCGCGGCGGCAGGGCACCTCGGCGAAGGCGAACAGGGCACACAGGGCACGCACCGCACGTACCGCACGCACCGCACACAGGGCACGCACCGCACACAGGGCACGCACCGCACGCAGGGCAGACACGGCGCACCGGCGGGGAGCCTCGTCACCCCACAGATCGGGGACCCCCGTCGCACCACCGGCGTCACACACGCCACACGCCGCGCTCCACCCCCGCAGCTCACGCGGTCCACGCGGTTCACGCCGCTCTCGCGGTCGTCGCCGCCCGTCTTCGCAGCTGCTTTCCACGAGGGCACACGGGGGCGGAGCCGTCCTGTCGCGTGCCGACAGGAGGTCGGCCATGAAGGTCACCAGGGCTGCACTGCCCTTTCTTCCGCTCTGTGAGCGTCTGCTGCCGGGCCGGCTCGCGGGGCTCTCCATGGCCCTCCTGAAGGCCACCGCCCTGGAGATCGCGATCCTGGCCGGGCATCTCCTCCTCTACCCGTCCGGCATCACCCAGGAGAGGCGCGTCCCCGCCCCGGCGCCGCCCGCGGACGGCGCCGCCCAACTGCCCGCGAAGGCCAAGCCACCGGTCCTCCTGCTGCACGGCTTCATCGACAACCGCTCGGTCTTCGTCCTGCTGCGCCGCAGTCTCGCGCAGCACGGCAGGCAGCGGATCGAGTCCCTCAACTACTCGCCGCTGACCCGCGACATACGCGCAGCCGCCGAACTCCTCGGACGGCGCGTCGAGGAGCTCTGCGAGCGGACGGGGGCCGAGCAGATCGACATCGTCGGGCACAGCCTGGGCGGCCTGATAGCGCGTTACTACGTGCAGTGCCTCGGCGGCGACAGGAATGTGCGGACCCTTGTCACGCTCGGCACGCCGCACTCGGGAACCCGAGTGGTGCCCTTCGCCGACGCGCACCCCATAGTGCGCCAGATGCGCCCCGGCTCACCGGTGCTCGAGGAGCTCGCGGCGCCCGCCCCTGACTGCCGTACGCACTTCGTCAGCTTCTGGAGCGACCTCGACCATGTGATGGATCCGCTGGAGACGGCCTGCATCGTCCATCCGGACCTGATGGCGCAGAACGTGCGGGTGACCGGCATCGGTCATCTCGCCCTGCCCGCGCACCCCGCCGTCGCCAACGGCGTACGGCAGGTCCTCGACACGGCACTCCCGGGTGAACCGTCCGCCGAACACAACGACGATCTGACAGTCGCCTGAGACTCGTCATACAGCGGACACTCGGCGGCACAGCAACGATCAATCTCGAACAAACTTCGAACACAGGGCCAAGCCCGTGCCCGCCGTCCGCCAAAACACGGCCGAATGCCCGTTTCCTGCGGGCGCGAAACCTGCCGAAGATTGTCGTGCCCGCGTACCGCCGGGTACAGTCGCCGCACTGCTCTGGCAGCCCCTGTTGTCGAGGCGAAAGAGAAGTTGGTGAACGACCGTCACCCGTCGGGGACCATGACCCCGGCTCCGGCTTCCGACGCCGCCTCCGCGCACTACGCGTCGTACAACACCCAGGAAGCCCAGTACGGCGACTTCACCACGTACGGCGACCACACCGCCACCGGATTTGACGCCACGGGTACCCACGGCGCCGGGTTCGACGCCACCGGGCACACCACCGCGAGCTTCGCGACCGACCCCCTCTTCGGCGACATGACGGGCGGCGGCCACGCCCCGGGGACGTACGACACCGGCCACTGGCCCACCGGAACGCACGAGAACGTGCACTACGACGCGTACGCGGCCCAGCACCACGCCGCCTACGACACCGGTGTGTACGACACGACGTCCTGGACGTCCGGGCAGCAGCCGATGTCGGCCATCCCGTCCCAGAGCCCGTCCCCCGACGCCACCGGGCAGTGGGAAGCCGGCGCCTGGCTCCAGCCCGACCAGTCCGGCAACCCGGCCGACCACACCCAGCAGTGGGAGTGGGGCACGCAGACCTTCGACACGGGCGCCTACGACGCGACGCAGTGGAACTCCGACGGCACCCCCGCCGCACCGGCTCCCGACGCGTACGAGCACCCTGCCGAAACCTTCGACCAGCACGAGACGGCGGCCTTCGACCAGGTCACGTACGACGAATCCGCCGAGGCCGGCCACCACGGCCCCGACGCGGACGGCGGCGAGCCGGCCGCCACCGGTGAACTGCCCGTCGTCGCGCCGCTCCTGGACGGCCAGGAGGACGTCGCCCCGGCCACGTCCTCGCGGGCGGCCGCGCGTGCCGGCTCCCGCTCCCGCCGCCGTACCCCTCCCAAGCGCTCGGCGCTGATGACCATCGCGGTGCCCTCGGCGTGCGTGATGGGGGTCGCCGGGATCGCCGCCGCCTCCGTCGGCAGCTTCGGTGGCGACAGTGCCGCGGAGGCCCATACGACCGCGGCGGACGCGCAGCCCGTCAAGCCGGCCGCCGCCAACAACAAGCTGGACACCCAGCTGCAGAGCCTCTCCGCCGGTGCCGACGACTTCGCCGACCGGGCCAGCCGCACGCAGGAACGCATCGACCTCAAGGCCCAGCAGGCGGCGGAGCGGAAGCGGGCGGCGGAGGAGGCGGCCCGCAAGGAGCGGCTGCGCCCCAAGTTCGCCCTGCCGGTCGCACGGCACGGACTCAGCGCCATCTACGGCCAGTCCGGCATCAACTGGATGTCGCTGCACACCGGCATCGACTTCCCCGTCTCGTACGGCACGACCGTGATGGCCGCGACCGACGGCACCGTGCGCACGCAGTGGAACAGCGCGTACGGCAACATGCTGATCCTCACCGCGAAGGACGGCACGGAGACGTGGTACTGCCACCTCTCCACGTACACGGTCGCCTCGGGTACGACCGTGAAGGCCGGCGATCCGATCGCGCGCTCCGGCAACTCCGGCAACTCCACCGGTCCGCATCTGCACTTCGAGGTGCGCCCGGCCGGCGGCTCGGCGATCGACCCCCTCCCGTGGCTGCGCAGCCACGGCATCGACCCGACGTAACGTCCCGGCAGCCGCGGACCTCGCCCGCCTCGAGTGATCTCCCGGCAGCCCCCACCCGCGTTGTGCGCGCAGGGGACCGCCGGTTCACCTCACGTCGCTACAGCTTCTCCACCGGCGCGTACCGCAGCAGCAGCCGCTTCGGCTTGGTGTCCCCGAAGTCGATCGTCGCCTCGGCGTTGCCGCCCGTGCCCTTGACCGCGACGACGGTCCCGAGTCCGAACTGGTCGTGTGTGACCCGGTCCCCGACCGCCAGTGACACCACCGGCTTCTCGGAGGTGCGGCGCGTGGCGAAACCGGAGGCTCCCGACGCCGACGAGCGCGAGCGGGAGGACGACAGCGAGGCCGCCACCGCCGAGACCGGCCCGGAGGACGCGGGCGCGGTCGCTCCCGTCCGCTTCCACTCCACGTGGGCCGGGGGGATCTCCTCCAGGAACCGGGAGGGCGGGTTGTACGAGGGCTGGCCCCAGGCGCTGCGCAGGGTGGACCGCGTCAGATACAGCCGCTCCCGCGCGCGTGTGATGCCGACGTAGGCCAGGCGCCGCTCCTCCTCCAGCTCCTTGGTCTGGCCGAGGGCGCGCATGTGCGGGAAGACGCCGTCCTCCATGCCGGTCAGGAAGACGACCGGGAACTCCAGGCCCTTGGCGGTGTGCAGGGTCATCAGCGTGATGACCCCGTCGCCGTCCTCCTCGTCGGGGATCTGGTCGGAGTCGGCGACCAGCGCGACCTGCTCGAGGAAGTCGGACAGGGAGGGCTGCTCGTCCTCGCCGCGCTCCTGTTCGAACTCCATGGCGACGGCGGCGAGTTCCTGGAGGTTCTCGATCCGGGTCTCGTCCTGCGGGTCGGTGGAGGCCTGGAGTTCGGCGAGGTAGCCGGTGCGTTCCAGGACGGCTTCCAGCACCGTGGCCGGTCCGGCGCCGGACTCGACGATGGTGCGGAGGTCCTCCATCAGCGCGTTGAACCGCTTGACGGCGTTGGTGGAGCGCGCGGCCATGCCGTACGCCTCGTCGACGCGCTTGAGCGCCTGCGGGAAGCTGATCTTCTCCCGCTGGGACAGGGCGTCGATCATCGCCTCGGCGCGGTCGCCGATGCCCCGCTTGGGGACGTTGAGGATCCGGCGCAGCGGCACCGAGTCCTCGGGGTTGGACAGCACGCGCAGGTAGGCCAGGACGTCCCGGACCTCCTTGCGCTCGTAGAAGCGGACGCCGCCGACGACCTTGTAGGGCAGGCCGACGCGGATGAAGACCTCTTCGAAGACACGGGACTGGGCGTTGGTGCGGTAGAAGACGGCGACGTCGCCGGCCTTGGCCTCGCCGGTGTCCGTGAGGCGGTCTATCTCGTCGGCGACGAACTGCGCCTCGTCGTGCTCGGTGTCGGCGACGTAGCCGGTGATCCGGGCGCCGGTGCCCGCGTTGGTCCACAGGTTCTTGGGGCGGCGGGACTCGTTGCGCTCGATGACGGCGTTGGCGGCGCTGAGGATCGTCTGTGTGGAGCGGTAGTTCTGCTCGAGCAGGATCGTCGTCGCGTCCGGGTAGTCCTCCTCGAACTGGAGGATGTTGCGGATCGTCGCGCCGCGGAAGGCGTAGATCGACTGGTCGGCGTCACCCACCACGCACAGCTCGGCGGGCGGGATCTCGGCCTCGGGCGGCACGTCGACCGGGTGCTCGGAGGTGCCGACCAGCTCGCGGACCAGGGCGTACTGCGCGTGGTTGGTGTCCTGGTACTCGTCGACCAGGACGTGCCGGAAGCGGCGGCGGTAGTGCTCGGCGACGTCCGGGAAGGCGCGCAGCAGGTTGACCGTCGTCATGATCAGGTCGTCGAAGTCGAGCGCGTTCGCCTCGCGCAGCCGCGACTGGTACATGGCGTAGGCCTGGGCGAGGGTCTTCTCGAAGCCGTCGGTGGCCTGGGCGGCGAAGTCCTCCTCGTCGATCAGCTCGTTCTTCAGGTTGCTGATCTTGGCGCTGAAGGACTTCGGCGGGAAACGCTTGGGGTCGAGGTCCAGGTCGCGGCAGACCAGGGCCATCAGGCGCTTGGAGTCGGCGGCGTCGTAGATCGAGAAGGAGGAGGTGAAGCCGAGCTTCTTGCTCTCCCGTCGCAGGATGCGCACGCACGCGCTGTGGAAGGTCATGACCCACATGGCGTTCGCGCGCGGGCCGACGAGCTGCTCGACACGCTCCTTCATCTCGCCGGCGGCCTTGTTGGTGAACGTGATCGCGAGGATCTGGCCCGGGTGCACGTCCCGCTCGGCGAGCAGGTGGGCGATGCGGTGCGTGAGCACACGGGTCTTGCCGGAGCCGGCGCCGGCCACGATGAGCAGGGGGGAGCCGGAGTGGACGACGGCGGCGCGCTGGTTGTCGTTCAGCCCTTCCAGCAGCGCGGCGGAGTCGATCACCGGGCGGGGGGCGCCGTCGCGGTAGTAGGCGTCCCGGTCCGGGGGCGTGTCGAACTTCCCGCCGAACAGATAGTCCGGGATCGGCTCCGGAACGTGATCGTCCTCGGGCGGCGGCGGGGGCTCGTCGGCCGGGCCCCGCTGGGCCTGGAGGTTCGCCAGGAAGTTGTCGTCAAAGAGGCTGCTCATCGCTCTCCGAGTCTAGGGCGCCCCACTGACAGCCCGCCGCCGCCCTGAGAACATCCCCGCGCGACCGACGGCCGGCCGAGCACCCGGCGGCGCGTTGTCGCCCTCCATGACCGCATGATCACGCCCTGCTACACCCACCCCATATGCGGATCTACAACCATCAATCCCCCTTGATCGCTCACTCTCGGCAACGCCCGGGGATAAGGTCACGAAAATGTATCGGGCATATCACCCATCAACCTTCACAGGGGCCACACGAGTTGGCTACCGTGCGACCAGGCCGCATGACCCCCACCGGCGAACGTCGCCGGGCCGCGCGGCCTCCGCCGAGTCCGGTGTGCCGCAGCGGCAGCCGGAGCCGGGGACCCAACCGTGAACCTGGGGTGAATCGGCCCGACTCCCTGTGCGGAGAGGCCGTAGGGCAAACCTTCCGAACCACCCGCCCGAACCCGACAGCTAACCCGGTAGGCGGAACATGGAAGGAGTCGCCTCCCTTGGCGTCGCACCGCAAGTCGCGTCCTACGGGTACGCGCGTGGCAGGCATACGGACCCCCGCCCTGGCAACGGCGGCCCTCACCTCCGTGGCCCTGCTCTCCCAGTCGGCCAACGCCGCCCCCGCGGCCGACGACAAGCCCAGCCTCGAGGAAATCGAGAAGAAGGTCGACGACCTGTACCGCCAGGCCGAGTCGGCGACCGACAAGTACAACGCGGCCAAGGAGAAGACCGCGAAGCAGCGCAAGCGCGTCGACACCCTCCTCGACGACGTCGCCCAGCGCACCCAGAAGCTCAACGAGGCGCGCGAGGAGCTGGGTTCCTTCGCCTCCGCCCAGTACCGCACCGGCGCCGCCGCCCCGGACACGGCGACGTTCCTGCTGGCGGACACCCCGCAGGACTACTTCGACCAGACCCAGCTGATGGACCGGATGACGGGCCGCCAGAAGGTCGCGGTCGACGATTACGTCACCCAGCAGTCCGAGACGATGAAGAAGCGCCAGGAGGCCACCGAGAGCCTCGAGACGCTCACCGAGTCGCAGGGCGACCTGAAGACGGCCAAGGCCACCGTCCAGCGCAAGCTCGCCGACGCGCGCGAGCTGATGTCGAAGCTGACCGCCGAGGAGAAGGCCCGGCTCGCGGCGATCGAGAAGGCAGAGCGGGAGGAGGCCGCCCGCAAGGCCGACGAGCTGGCCCGGCAGCAGGCCGCGCGGCAGCAGGCGCAGGAGGAGGCCGCCCGGCAGCAGGACGGCGGGACGGCCTCGTCGGGCTCCACTGGATCCACGGGCTCCGGCTCGCCCTCCTCGACGGCCCCGGCCGACTCCTCGTACGCCTCCAAGGCCGACAAGGCGCTGGCCTTCGCCCGCGCCCAGATCGGCAAGCCGTACGTGTGGGGCGCCGTCGGGCCCGGCTCGTACGACTGCTCGGGCCTGACCCAGGCCGCCTGGAAGGCCGCGGGCGTCACCCTGCCGCGCACGACCTACGACCAGGTGAACGCCGGAACCACGGTTCCGCTCTCCCAGGCCCAGCCCGGCGACCTGGTCTTCTTCTACGACGACGTCACCCACGTCGGGATCTACATCGGAAACGGCATGATGATCCACGCCCCGAAGCCCGGGACGTACGTCCGCGAGGAGTCGATCTACTACGACGGCGAGTCGGCGATCCACAGCGTGGTCCGCCCGGCCTGACCGGTCCCGTCACGTCTTCGAGGGGCACGGGCGCACGTTCCTGCGGGGCAAGGTCGCACGTTTTTGAGGGGCACGCGCGCGTGCCCCTCTCTCCTCGCGCGCGCCGCTCTCTAGCATCGGCGCTATGTCCGGTCCCTCCCTGTTCGCCACCTGGTGGTCGACATACGCGCTGGCGACCGGCATCGTGTCGGTCGGCCTGGACTCGGCGGGGTACGCGGTCCTCGCCCGCATCACCCTCGCCCTGGCCTGCGCGGGCTGGCTGGGGGCGGCCGCGGGCCTGGCCCAGCGGGCGCACGGCGAGTGGCGGACGGAGACGCCGGCCGAGCTCACCATGGTGGCGGCGACCGCCGTCCTCGGCACCGGCTTCTTGGCGACCGGACAGCAGACCCTGGCGGCGGCGCTGCTGGCGCTCGCCATGGTGCTCTGGGCGGTGCTGCTCACCACGGAGGCCCAGGGGCGCCGCGGAACGGTGTTCCTGCGCTGCGTGGCCACCGAGGGGCTCGCCGTGCTCGGCGCGACGCTCGCCGCAGCCGACGCGGCGGCCTGGCTCGCCCACGCGGCCCTCGTGCTGTTCTGGCTGGGACTCACGCTCTACGGCTTCGCCCTGTTCCGGTTCCAGCCCCGGCAGGTGGAGGAGGGGCGCGGGGACCAGTGGCTGGCGGCCGGCGCCCTCGCCCTCTCCGCACTCGCCGGGGCGCGTCTCCTCGCCGCCGACAGCCCGCGCCTGTACCTGTGGAACGAGGAGAACGCCGACGTCCTGCGCACGACGACGGTCACGCTGCTCGTGCTCGCACTGGTCGCCTGCGTCGCCCTGCTCCTCGCCGAGCTCTTCTGGCCCCGGCACCGCTACGACGTACGGCGCTGGGCGACCGTGTTCGCCGCGGTCGTGACGGCCGAGGCCGCCCTCGCGGTCGCCGCCGCTCTCGGCGTCCCCTGGCTCGATGTCGCCGGGGAGGTGCTGCTGTGGATCGCGGTGGCCGCCTGGCTCGGGTGCACCGTCTGGGCCCTCGCCTCCGCCCGGCGTTCCCGGATCAGGTCCAGAGCACGGCGATGAAGACGTTCGCCGTGGTCAGCAGACCCACCAGGCCGAAGAGGCCTTTGTCGACCTTCTCGTCGTCCCGCTTCACGTAGACCAGGCCGAGGATCACGATCAGCAGGGCCAGCTTCACGCCGATCTTGATGTTGTTCACGGTCTGGTCGTCGGCCTGGTTGAGGCCGACCAGGATCACACCCGTGACCAGCATCGTGAACGCACCGTGCAGCATCGCGGGGGTGAAGCGGGCGGTGCCCTCGCCCATCGCCTTCATCTGGGTGAGGAAGCCGCCCAGGAGCGAGGCGATGCCGATGATGTGGAGGCCGACGAAGAGGTGGATGAGTACGTCCATGGGGCCGGAGCCTAATCAGGGCCTCCAGGGCCGCCCGACACCGGCCCATGGGTACACACATGCACCCCATAGCATCCGATCACGGTCACTCGCTGACGATTCGACGCATCGGTCATCACGCTGAGTGAAGTAGACGGCGCCGCAGCGGACTCGCGGTCGCATACGGTCACCGTCGGTCCTCTCGAGACACTTCCGCACACCCGCCACCGGCCCGCCACAGTGACGCTTAGCGTCCCCACCAGGTGCCCGGCTCCCCACCGCCGCCCGGGCCAGGGGCGGCAGTCGGACACCACCGCCGAAACAGTCCGGCGGCGGTCCGCTCCCCCTGTGCGGGCCGTCGCCGGACGCGCAGGCCGCCCGTCCGCTCCCCGCCGGCGGCCGCACCCGCCGGCGGTCGAGGAAAGGACGTGGCCTCCAGTTGGCAGCGCACCGCAAGCCCCGACAGCGCGCATTGGGTGGCGGCAAGGCCCGTACGGCCGTCACGATCGCCCTCGCGGGCGCGGCGACGGCGACGGGCTTCGACGGAACCGGACACGCCGAACCACAGCTCACCCCCGGCCAGGTCAAGGCCAAGGTGGACCAGCTGTACCAGGAGGCGGAGGTCGCCACCGAGAAGTACAACGGCGCGAAGGAGAAGGCCGCGGCGGCCGGGCAGCGGCTGAGGGACCTCCAGGACCAGGCGGCGCGCAAGGAGGAGCGTCTCAACTCCGCCCGCGACGCCCTGGGATCGGTCGCCGCCGCGCAGTACCGCGCCGGTGGTATCGACCCCGCGGTGCAGCTCGCCCTCTCCGACGATCCCGACCGGTACCTCGAGAACGCCGAGTTCGTCGAGCGGGCCGAGACCCGGCAGAGCGCCGCCGTGGCGCGTGTGCGCAAGCAGCTCCGGGAGATCGAGCAGCTGCGCGGCGCCGCCCACATCGAGCTGACGTCCCTGAAGTCGCGGCAGGGCGAGCTGAAGCGGCACAAGAGGACGATCACCGGCAGGCTGGGATCGGCACAGCGGCTGCTGTCCCGGCTCGACGCGCAGGAACGTTCCCCGCTGGGCGTCTCCCAGGACCGGGCCTCGCGGTCGGCGGACGGCCGGGACGCTCTCGCGGCCCCGGGCTCCGCCTCGTCCCAGGCGCCCGACTCCCGCGCGGGCGCAGCCGTCTCCTACGCCTACCAGAAGCTCGGCAGCCCCTACGTCTGGGGCGCCACGGGCCCGAACGCCTTCGACTGCTCGGGGCTCGTCCAGGCCGCGTACCTCGCGGCGGGCGTCTCCCTCCCCCGCACGACGTACTCCCAGATCGCCGCCGGCCGCCGCGTCGACCGCTCCGAACTCCTCCCCGGCGACCTGGTCTTCTTCTACGCCGGCGTCAGCCACGTCGGCATCTACGTGGGCAACGGCCGGATGATCCACGCCCCGAACCCGTCGGCACCGGTCCGCGTCGCGCCGCTGGACGAAATGCCGTTCGCGGGGGCGACGCGGGTGGTCTGAGAGGCATGCGGGCGGGCGGGGTCCACCCCGCGTCACACCCCGCCCCGCCCGTGTCACACCAGGCGCCGCGCCGTGGCCCAGCGGGTCAGCTCGTGCCGGTTGGAGAGCTGGAGCTTGCGCAGCACCGCCGAGACATGCGACTCGACCGTCTTGACGGAGATGTACAGCTGCTTGGCGATCTCCTTGTAGGCGTAGCCCCGCGCGATGAGCCGCAGCACCTCGCGCTCGCGCTGGGTCAGGCGGTCCAGGTCCTCGTCGACCGGCGGCGCGTCCGTGGAGGCGAAGGCGTCCAGCACGAACCCGGCCAGCCGGGGGGAGAAGACCGCGTCGCCCTCCTGGACGCGGAAGATGGAGTCCACGAGGTCCGTGCCGGTGATCGTCTTGGTGACGTAGCCGCGGGCACCTCCGCGGATCACGCCGATCACGTCCTCCGCGGCGTCCGACACGGACAGTGCAAGGAAGCGGACCGGCTGCTCGGCGTCCGCCATCAACGGGGCGCAGCGGCGCAGCACTTCGACACCACCCCCACCCGGCAGGTGGACGTCGAGGAGGACCACCTCGGGACGGGTCGCGGTGATGACCGTGACGGCCTGGTCGACGTCCGCGGCCTCGCCGACGACCTCGACGCCGGTCTGCGCGGTCTGCCCGATCTCGGCCTGGACCCCCGTACGGAACATGCGGTGGTCGTCCACCAGGACCACGCGGACATGACGCCCCGGGCCGCCGCCCTGCTCCGCGGGCCCCGCCGCCTCCGCCGATCCCGCCGTACCGTTCGCCTCGGTCGGGTCGCTCATGACGTCTTCTCCGCCCTCTCCATCTCCAGTTCGACCTCCGTGCCGCCGTCCGGCACCGCGCGCAGCCGCGCCGTGCCGCCGTTGCGCTCCATGCGGCCGATGATCGATTCTCTGACACCCATCCGGTCGGCGGGTATCGAATCGAGGTCGAAGCCGGGGCCGCGGTCCCGGACGGACACGAAGACCGTCTTCCCCTCGACCTCGGCGAAGACCTGCACGGCGCCGCCCTCGCCACCGTACTTGGCGGCGTTGACCATTGCTTCCCGCGCGGCCTGCATCTGTGCGGCGATCCCGTCGTCGAGGGGGCAGTCGCCCACGACGACGACCTCGATGGGCACACCGTGCTTGTCCTCCACCTCGGCGGCGTTGCGCCGGACGGCGTCGGCGAGGGTGGTGGGTTCGTCGGCCTCGTCCTTGCCGGTGCCCTCGGGCTTGTAGAGCCAGGTGCGCAGGTCGCGTTCCTGGGCGCGGGCCAGGCGGCGGACCTCATTGGCGTTGTCCGCGTTGCGCTGTATCAGGGTGAGGGTGTGCAGCACCGAGTCGTGCACATGGGCGGCGACCTCCGCGCGCTCCTGGGCGCGGATGCGCATCAGGCGCTCCTCGGAGAGGTCCTGCGTCATGCGCACCAGGTACGGCCCGGCGAGCAGCGTGATGCCGACGAGGACCGCCAGGGCCGCCTGGAGGACGGAACCGAGGTGCGCCGCGGAGCCCTGGAGGACGAAGATGCCGGAGACGCCGGCGGTCACCAGCAGCACGCCGCCCACCGAGCGCAGCAGCGTGACCGTGCGCCGGCGGCGGCCGACCTCGGCCCAGCGGGCCCGCCGGGCGTTGTCCGCCTGCCGCCAGACCAGGGCGACGCCCGCGCCGACGAGGACGGCCGGCCAGAGGTAGGCCCGGGCTCCGCCGCTGAGGTTCACGTTGCCCACGAAGACCATGGCCACCACGACCATGAGGAGCAGGGCGACGATCTGGCCCCTGTCCGGTCTGCGCGCGACGCGTCTGCGGCGGCCCTCGGGCGACGCCTCCTCGGTCATCGGCGACGGCGGCCGCTGGGCCTCGACGCCACCGACGCCGAGCGGGACGAAGAACCAGAACGCGGCGTACAGCAGCGCGCCGAGGCCGTCGGCCATGAACAGGCCGACGAAGACGAGCCGTACCCAGATCACGGGCAGCCCGAGATGCCCGGCGAGGCCCCGCGCCACGCCCCCGAGCCAGCGTCCGTCACTGCTGCGGTAGAGCTTGCGCGGCGGCCGCGGTTCGGCGAGTGGCGCTGCTGCGGCATCCGACATGCCATTGATGGTCACACGTACGGGAGTCCGGAGCATCAGGGTCGGCCCCTGAGGCTCCCCTGATCTCGCGGGCCGCCCCCTCGAACGCTTCCCGAGCCGCTTCTCAGGGCCGATATCAGGGTCCGTCCAGGGTCGTTCCGACTCCCGCCGGGGCGCCGCGCCCGTCACCATGGACCCATGACCGATCACGAGCACGCCGCGACGGGCGCGGGACCCGGCTCCGGCCCGCGCCGTGCGGGTGCCGGGCCGCAGGATGCCGCACCCGCCGCGGGGCCCGCGCCCGGGCGCGCTGACGCGGGAGAACAGGGGGGAGCACCCGGTACGGCCGCCCCCGGCGAGGAGGCCGTCCCGCCCGGGCCGCCGCACGCGTTCCGCCGCGACCGCCGCCACAAGACCCTGGCCGGCGTCTGCGCCGGACTCGGCCGGCAGTGCGACATGGACCCGGTGATCTTCCGCATCACGCTCGCCGTGCTCTCCGCCACCGGCGGCATCGGCCTCCTCTTCTACGGCTTCGCCTGGCTCTTCGTCCCCTACGACGACGAGGACGAGAACGAGGTCCGCAAGCTGCTCACCGGCCGGGTCGACGGCCAGGCCCTGGTGGCCGTGCTGTTCGCGCTGGTCGGCTGCGGGGTGTTCCTCACCATGCTGAACAACGGCGGGGTGCTGACCTTCGCCGTCGTCCTCTCCCTGGTCCTCGCGGGCGCCGGTTACTGGTCACGCCAGCGCGGCGCCCCCAGCCCCGACCCGCTGGCCGCCCAGGCCGCCGCCGACGCGCCGCCGGAGCCCCAGGCGCCGCCGGTGTTCCTCACCTCCCCGTCCTGGTGGCGCGACCCGATCGTCAAGGACGGCACCCACATCGGCGGCACGGGCTACCTGTGGGGCCCGCGCGACACCCGCGACCTGGACGTCGCCGCGGCCGTCAACATCGGCCTCGGCACCCGGCCCGGTACCCGCCCGGGCACCGGCGAGGACATACCTGCCCAGCGCCCCCGGCCGCCCCGTCCGCGCGGCCCCCGCTGGATCGGCGGCTGGGTCTTCCTGCTGGCGCTGCTCGCCGGTGCTCTGGGCACCAGCCTCACCTGGGACGGGCACCCGCTCGGCACCAGCCTGCAGACGGGCCTGTCCAGTGCGCTCGCCGTTCTGGGCCTGGGCATAGCCGTCAGCGCCTTCCTGGGCCGGACCGGCGCGGGATCCATACTCCTGGCGATCATCACGGCCGGCCTGCTGGTCGGCGCGGCGGCTCTGCCGAAGGAGATCGACACGCACTGGGCGCGCACCACCTGGCAGCCCTCCACCGTGGCGGACGTACGGCAGCAGTACGACCTGGGTACCGGCGTCGGCACCCTGGACCTGAGCAGACTGGACATGTCCGGGAAGCAGACGGTCACGACACGGGCGGAGATCGGCATGGGCAAGGTGAGGGTGCTGGTGCCCGAAGACGTGACCGTGCGGCTGGACGTCGAGGTGGGCGTCGGCGATCTCCGGTTGCCGGGCGACGACCCGAAGGACGTGGACGTGCAGCCGGGACGGCACAAGCAGATCACCCTCTCCCCCGCCCGGGGCGCCGAGAAGTCCGGAACCATCGACCTGGACCTCCAGGTCGGCGTGGGACAGGCGGAGGTCAGCCGTGCTGCGTCATGAACTCCAGCCGGGGAAGCTGGTCGCCGGCACCGTCCTCGTGCTGGCGGGTGTCCTCTACGCCGGTGACGCGGGCGGCGCCTGGCACACCCCGTGGTACGTCGCGATCCCCCTCGTCACGGGCGGGCTGTGCCTGGCGGGCGCGGTGGCGCTGCTGACGGGCATGGTGCGCCGACGCCGCCGGGACGGCCGCATGGGCGCGGACGCGGGCTGACGCCGGTACGGCGGGCGCCGGCTCGCCGCCGGTACGGCCTCCGCTAGTGGTACCCGCCGCTTCGCTGCCGTCGTCGCGACCGCAGCGCGGAGTCGACGGACAGCAGGGGCGCGCCCGCGAGGATCAGGGGGGTCCAAGCCATGAGGTAGGCGAGGTCGTTGCCGTAGTAGTACGGGTCGGAGGACCAGCTCACGGTCAGCCACAGGCTGAGGGAGATCAGCGCGCCGCCGAGTGCGGCCAGACGGGCGAGCAGACCGAGCAGGGTGCCGATGCCGACGGCGAGTTCCCCGAAGGCGATGGCGTAGCCGAACCCGACGGGACTCTTGAGGGAGAGGTCGACCAGGGCGGGAATGGCGGAGGAGTCGCGTACGGCACGCATCATGTCGCCGATCGACCCCGAACCGGAGTCCTTCATGAAGGCGCTGTCGGTGAGTTTGTCCAGGCCGGCGTAGATGAAGGTGACGCCAAGGAAGATGCGCAGAGGCAGGAGGGCGTAGCGGGCGGCGCTGTCGCGCCGGCCTCCCCCGTCGCCGAAGTGGGGGGCGTGTGTGTCCGTTCGCATACCGTGAGTCATCGCTGCTAGCCGCCTCTCGCCCGCCGGTGCCGAGCCCCTCGACAGACGATACGTATGCCGAACGGACCGCGCTCAATCCTGCGCGAACGGCTCGGGTCGGCCTTCCGGCGACGCGGAGTGCCCGGGCGGGGGCTCACGGGGTCGCCCCCCGGGGGTGGCCCAACGGGGTGGCCCAACAGGTCGCCCCGCGGAATGGCCCAACGAGGTGGCCCAACACGTCGCCCCGCGGAATGGCCCAACGGGGTGGCCCATCAGGTCGCTCCCGCGGAATGGTCCAACGGGGTGCACTCCGCGGAACGGCTCCTCCAGGGCCGCCGTCCCTCACTCCGTCACGTCGACCGCGTACCGATTCGTCTCGGCCCCCGCGGCGGTGACGACCTGCACCTCCACCCTGCCCGGTTCCACGTCGGCCGGCACCGGCACGGTCAGCAGCGTGTCCGTGGGGTTGCGGAACCCGCCGGGTACCGGCACCAGCGGCACGTGGACGTGCACCGCGCCCACGCGCACGACCATCCGGGCCAGCCGGTCGGCTCCCTGCGCCCCCGGCGGCACGAACCCCGCACCGCGGATCTCGATGTCGTCGCCGGTGCGGATCGGCCCGTCCAGGTCACCCGCCTCCCGGGCCCGGACCACGGAGAGGATGACCGGCCGGCCGCCCTCGGCGTACTTGCCCGCCAGATACGTGGCGCCCGACACCAGTACCACCACCGCCAGTCCCCAGGGCAGATCCGGCAGTTGCTCCGGGTGCCCGGCGAGCCGCACCGCCGCGAAGACCAGGGCGACACCGCTGATCACGACGTACTGGATGTCGGCGAAGGCGCCCCGTCCCGCGTCGTCGGTCAGCAGATCGGCGGCCCGTGGCCGGTCGCCGCGTACCTTCTGCAGCCGTTGGCCCAGCACCCGCAGTCCGACCACCCGCCGCACGAGCACGGCGATCCCGCACAGCACGGCGAGCACGGTCACGATGCCGGCGCCCCGGGCGAGGTCCAGCCCGGAGATCAACGCGTCCCGCTCCCGCTGTCCGGGGGCGGAGGCCAGCCGCCCCGCGAGGACGAGCACCGAGTACGCCACGAAGAGCACCCAGGCCCCGGCGACCGTACGGGACGTGGACAGCCGGTTGTCCTCACCGATCACGGGCGCCAGCACCCCGCCCCTCGCCCGGTGGAACCAGGACGCGGCGGTCAGCGCCAGGGCCGTCACCAGCGCCGCGGCCAGTCCGGCCGTACGCGCCGCCGTCCAGCCGGTGCCGATCGCGGTGAGGGCCTGTCCGAGCAGCAACAGCACCACGGCCGCCCAGACCACGGCCGCGGTGCGCCGCCACAGGCCCGTCAGCCAGGCCAGCCCCTCGGCGCGCCCTCGCTCGGCGACCTGCTCGGCGGACTGCGCCAGTTCTTCGGAGACCCACTGGCGTGAGGCGGAGGCTGAGTGGGCCACCGCGGCGGGCAGTCCGTGCCCGGCGGCGAACTCGTCCCGGCGGCGCAGAAAGGCGGCGACGGCCCGCCGGTGCCCTTCACGCGCCCCGTGCGGGCAGTCCCCGCAGGCGCACCCGCCCTCCTGGTCACCCCCTGATCCGCCCGGGTGTCCTCCGGCGTACATGCCGTGTCCACCGGTGGGCACGCCGGCGTAGCCGCCCGCGTGCCCCCCTGCACGGACACCCGCACGCGCAGCCGCGTACCCGCCCGGGCCCGCGCCGCCCTGCCCCGTCTCCTGCACCGCCACGCCCGACGCCCGCCTTCCCGCGACCCAACCACCGCCGGCCTTCCGGACCCCGGAAACACCGCTGTGCAACTCCCCTGCGACGACAGCGAATTGTGCCCTACATCACCCGGTTCGCGGTCACACGGTCTGGTCAACACGGGTGAACTTCGGCGCGCCCTGTTGACGCGGCTGGGAGAATCCCCCTATGGCCGAGATCATCCAGCGTGACGGGACCTGGGCCTTCGACGGCGACACGATCCGGATCACGCCCGGCCTGAACCGCGCCGTGCCGCTGTTCCGGCAGACGCTGGGAGAGATCGCCATGCCGCTCGCGGCGGTCGCTGGGATCGTCCTGGAGCCCGAACGCAGGCGCGGAAGACTGCGGTTGCGGCTGCGCGAGGGCGCCGATCCCCTGCTCCAGGCGACGGGCGGGCGACTGCCGGACGCGGCCGATCCCTACCGGCTGACGGTGGACGCCGACCGGACGGGGGTCGCCGAGTACGTCGCCGAGGAGATCCGCCGTGCGCTGCTCCTCGACCGGATCCCGAAGGAACCGGCGAGGGCCTACCTGCTGCCCGGCCCGCCGGTCCCGGTCTCGGTGCGCACCTCGGACGGGACGGTCTCCTTCGACGGCACCCGGATACGCATCGACTGGGCGGAGACCTCCGAGCGGGTCAAGCGCGCCACCGGCCCGCGGATCATCGGCATGGGCGACCTCGTCCGGGTCGAGTGGGTGCCGAACACCGGCCGCGTGGACGGTTCCCTGCGCTTCGTGACCCGCGAGACGCTGTCCTCGGCGCTGCCGCCCGAGAAGGACCCGTACGCGTTGGACCTGTGGGGCAGCGCCCGCCGGGACCTGCTCACCGCGCTCGTCGCCGCGGCGGTCACCGCCCGGCTGCCGCACCCGTCCACCCGCACCGCGACCGGGAACGACGGGGACGACGCGCACCACGCGCCACGACCCGCCTCCGACCACCACGACGTGCTCCTGCGCCGGCTGCGCGAGCTGGGGCGCCTGCACCGCGACGGCGTTCTCACGGAGGAGGAGTTCACGAGGACGAAGACCGCGGTCCTGCGTGAGTTCTGACGGCGCGCGGCGCAACCCGACTGCCCCCAGCCCGACTGCCCAGCCCGACGGCCTAGGCCGTTTCTGATGGCTCTTGGACGGTGTCTCGGAGCCAGATGACGATCGCGGTGACGGTCAGGGTGCCGTTGAAGATGTAGTCGCGTTTGTC
>NZ_JBEZOK010000017.1:0-30415 GCF_040706515.1 Streptomyces sp. NPDC047880
GCCGTACAGCATGCACCGGTTGCGCACGCCGCACGGGCGGGACGTGAAGGTGGCGGTGCTGGGGCTGACCAACCCGGGCATCGCGATCTGGGACATGCCGCCCGGCCCGGGGGCCGGGCGGCGGCCACGCGGGAAGCGCCGCCCTCGCGGTCACTGCTTGGCGAAGGCCAGCAGGTCCGTGTTCAGACGGTCGGCGTGGGTGGCGAACAGGCCGTGGGCCGCGCCCTCGTAGGTCAGCAGGGTGCTGCCGGGAACGAGCTCCGCGGTGCGGGGACCGCACAGCGGATACGGCGCCCCGAGGTCGGCGGTGCCGTGGACGACCAGGGTGGGCACCCGGACGGCCGCCGTCTCCGCTCGCTGGTCGGTGGTGAACATCGTGCGGTAGATCTCCGTGGCGGCCCGCGGCGAGGTGTCCATGGCCAGGTCCATCAGCCACTCGGCCAGTCGGGGCGAGAGCGGCGTGCTCGCCGGATCCGCCTCGGGGCCGGCGAAGAACGGCCAGGTCAGTGATCTCAGCCAGGCGGCCCGGTCGGTCCGGATGGCCTTCTCGATCTCCTCGAACAGCGCCATCTCCAGGCCGTCCGCGTTGTCCGGGGCGCGCATCAGGAACGGCGTGGTCGAGGCGACCAGCGCCAGCTTTCCCACCCGCGCGGCGCCGTACCGGGACAGGTAGCGCACGGCCTCACCGCCGCCCGCCGCGTAGCCGACCAGCAGGACGTCCCGCAGGTCGAGGTGGTCGAGCAGGTCGGCGAGGTCCGAGGCGAGGGTGTCGTAGTCGTAGCCGCTCCAGGGGACGTCCGAGCGTCCGGCGCCGCGCCGGTCGTAGGTGACGCAGCGCAGCCCCTGACCGGCCAGGAACGGCGCCTGGAACTCCCACATCCGCGAGTCCGCCATGGCGGCGCTGAGCAGCACCACGGGACGTCCTTCGCCCCAGTCGGTGCAGTGGAGCCGGGTCCCGTCCCGGGTGGTGACGTACGGCATGACGTCTGCCTTCCTTGGTGGTGGGGCCCCTCAGCGCCGTGCGGTGCGGCCCGGCGCCGCCAGGACCAGGGCGGAGGCCAGGAGTCCCAGGGCGATGAGCGGGACGAGCGTGACGGCGAACGCGTGGGGGTAGGCGCCCGCCGAGCCGCCGCCGTCGGCCAGCGTGGGGAAGAAGACCGCGCCGGCGATCGCCACGCCGACGGCCGCGCCGCCCTCCTGGGCGGTGTTCAGCAGTCCGGACGCGGAGGCCGCGTGCTCGGGCACGGCCGCGCCCAGCACCAGGTTGGTCAGCGGGCCGGTCGTCAGGCCCATGCCGAGCCCGGCGACGAGGAGAGCGGGCAGCAGCCACAGCACGTGTCCCGTCGTGTCGAGGCGCTCGGCGGTCAGGGCGACCGCCGTGTAGCCGATCGCGAGGGTCAGCGGGCCGACGGCCACCCTGCGGGCGGTGACCGAGGCGGCCTTGCGCGCCGACACCATCGAGGCGCCGAAGTAGCCCGCGCCCAGGGCCAGGAAGACGGATCCGGACTCCAGGGGCGACAGGCCCCGGCCCAGCTGCAGGTAGAGGGCCAGCACGAAGAAGAAGGAGCCCATCGCGAGGAAGTAGACCACCGTCGCGGTCAGCCCCACCGAGAACACCCGGCCCTTGAACAGTGCGGGTTCGATCAGCGGGCCCCGGTCGGCCGCCGCCCGCCGGCGCAGGTGCCAGACGGTCACCGCCAGCAGGACGGCCGCACCGGCCATCGCCTCCCACACCCACAGCGGCCAGCCGCTCTCCTGGCCCTCCAGCAGCGCGAAGACGATGATGCCCAGGGACGCCGTGACCAGCAGGGCACCCACGAGGTCCAGCCGGGTGCCGCCCTCACCGCGCGACTCGGGGATCGTGCGGCCGACGAAGGCCAGGGAGACCAGGCACAGCGGGACGTTGATCAGGAAGATGGTCCGCCAGCTCAGTCCCGCGACGTCGACCGTGATCAGGGCACCGCCGATGAACTGGCCGAAGACGCCGGCGATTCCGATGACCAGGCCGTAGGCGTTGAAGGCGCGGTCGCGGGCGGCGCCCGTGTACACCGTGCCGATGATGCCGAGCACCTGCGGCACCATCAGCGCGGCGGCGGCGCCCTGGGCGATGCGGGCGACGACCAGGACGGTCGCCGTGGGCGCCAGGCTGCACGCGGCCGAGGCCAGCATGAACAGCACCATGCCGAGCGTGAACATCCGCCGGCGGCCGAAGAGGTCGCCGAGCCTGCCGCCGGTGATCAGTCCCGCGGTGAAGGCGACGCCGTAGCCCACGACGAACATCTGGGCCTGGGCGGCGCCGGCGCCCAGGTCGGCCTTGATGGCGGGGACGGCCACGTTGGCGATGAAGAAGTCCAGCACCGTGATGAATGTGCCCACGAGCACCACCAGGAGGGCACCGGCCGAGGGGGCGGCGGCCGGTGCGCCGCCGGGGGGCGTCGGCGCACGCCCCTCGACGACGACTTCCGTGCTTGTCTCAGAAGTCATGACGACTCCGTTTCTCGATCATTTCGGGTGGTTGGCCGGTGGTGCCGGTACCGTGGCCGGTCACCAGGTCACGGGAAGGTGTGTCACCCCGTGGAAGACGGTGCCGCGGCGGAAGACCGTGCGCGGGTCGGCCGCCAGCCGCAGGTTCGGGAAGCGCCGCAGCAGGGAGCGCAGCGACAGCTCCATCTCCAGCCGCGCCAGCGGGGCCCCCTGGCAGTAGTGCGGCCCGAAGCCCCACTGCAAGTGGCCGCTGGTGTCGCGGTGCGGGTCGATCCGGTGCGGGCAGGCGAAGACCGACTCGTCGTGGTTGCCGGCGGGCACGGAGATGACGACGGCGTCGCCCTTGGAGACGGCCACACCGCCGAGTTCGAGGTCCTCCACCGCCAGCCGGACCATCGCGTCCTGGGAGATCGACCAGTAGCGCATCGACTCCTCGATGAAGTTCGGTATGAGCGCGCCGTCGTCGGCGGTCACCCGCGCCCGCAGGTCGTCGTCGCGCAGCAGCGCCAGGATGTTCAGGGCGATCTGGTTGGTGGTGGTCTCGTGTCCGGCCACCAGGACCAGCCGGGCGATGCCGACCAGCTCGTCCAGGGTGATGTCGCCCTTCGCGTGGTGGTTGACGGCGAGGCGGCTGATCAGGTCGTCGCCAGGGCTCTCCAGCTTGCGCAGCGCCAGTTTGGCCAGGTACTCGGACATCTCCTCGAAGGCGGCCAGGGAGACCGCCGGGTCCTCCTGGGAGATGGTGACGCGGGTCTTCTCGATGAAGAACGCGGAGTCCTCCTCCGGAACGCCCAGCAGCCGTGCGATGACGAGGGTCGGCAGCGCGCGGGAGAACACCGCGTGCAGGTCGGCCGGGCGGGGCAGTTCCTCCAGTTCGTCCAGCAGTTCGTCCACCAGCCGCTGGACCGGTTCGCGCAGCCGCTTCACCCGGCGCGCGGTGAACTCGGTCTGGATCATGCGGCGGAGCCGGGCGTGCTCGGGGTCGTCCAGGCGCAGGAAGGAACTCGGGTTCCCGCCGGGCGGGACCTGGATGCGCACCGGTGCGCCGGGCAGCCGTTCGTCGGCGCTGAGGCGGGGATCGCCCAGCGCCTGCCGTACGTCGGCGTACCGGGTCACCAGCCAGGCCAGGCGGGACTCGGCGGCTCCCGCCGGGAGGCGCACCACGCAGGGGGGCGCGTTGCGCAGTTCCGCCAGGATGGGCGGGGGGTCTCCGTCCTCGGTGCGGGCGAAGGGCCAGTCCAGGACATCGGTGTGGTCCGCGAGCGACACGTCGGCCTCCAGGGGTGAGGGGGCAGGCAGGTGGATTACGGGCACCGGCTCTCCTCCGTGGTCGGACTCGGACGCGCTGACGCCGGGGCGGTGGGGACATGGGTGGTGTCCCGTCCAACGCCGCGGACGGTCGTGCGCCACTGTCGCGCAGTCCGCTGACACGGCGCTGACACGAGGGCCGGCCGGGCTGTGGAACCCGGGGAACTCGTGTGGGGCCGGTGCTGGGGATGTGGTCCCGGACCGGGAAGGCGCCGGAGCGGGGCGCCTTCCCGGTGCCGCGCTGGTGCTGTGGCCGGGAAGGCCGGCCGGTCGGCCTCTCCGGTCGCGGCGCTAGCGCGCGTGGTGGGCGGCGATCCGCTGCAGGCGGTGCGCGAAGTGGGCGGTGACGGCCTGGGCGTGCGTGTCGATGTAGAAGTGGCCGCCGGAGTACTCGTTGTGGCCGAGGTAGGAGGGGGTGCGTCCGGCCCAGTGGGTCATGGCGTCCGGTTCCTCCTGCAGGGGGTCGGAGCGCCCGCCGTAGGAGGCGAGCGGGCAGGCGACCTTGGCGCCGTCGTCGACGTACTGGGCGGCGACCCTGAGGTCGGCGCGGAGCGCGGGGACCACGAGGGCGAGCATCTCGGGGTTGTCGTAGATCTCGGCCGGGAAGGAGCCCAGCTTCTTGATCCACTCGACGAGCTCGGGCTCGGGCATCCGGCTCTGCTCCTCGGTGGGCTGGAAGAAGCCCACGGGCGACCAGCCGGACATGCCGACCATGACGGGCGCCGGGCCGCCCTCTTCCTCCATGCGGATGGCCAGCCGGAACGCCAGCTGGGCGCCGAGGCAGTGCCCGAAGAACGCGAACGGCCGGTCGTCCAGGTCGTCGAGCACGGCTTCGTGCAGCGCTTCGAGCAGCGGCCAGAACTCCTCGTACGTCGGCTCCTCCCGGCGGTTGTGACGGCCCGGCAGGGTCACCGCCTGCGGGGCGATGTCGGGCGGCAGCAGGCTCTCCCAGTCCCGGTAGATGATGGCGCCGCTGCCCGCGTGCGGGAGCAGGAACAACCGGATCGAGGCGTCGGGCGAGGGCTCCACCGGGTGGAACCACTGGCCCGCGCGGGACATCCGGCTGCCGGCGGTGACGGTGGCGCCGGGGTCCGTTGCGTTGGTGGTACTGGTCACGACTGTGTACTCCCCACGGTGGTGGACGGGCCGAGGGCGCGTACCGCGGGCAGCAGCACCTCGGCGATCTCCTTCAACTGCGGTTCCGGGTCGAGCGATCCGATCCTCAGGACCAGGTGGCGGGCGCCGGCCCGGACGTAGCCGCCGAGCCATTCGGCACACTTCTCGGCGCTGCCCCAGGCGTAGGCCTGGATGGTGCGCATCTGGTCGAGGGAACGGCCGTAGTAGTGGCTGATGTAGTGCTCCAGTTCGGCCTCGGCCGCCCGCTCGTCGCGGTTCACCGTGATCGTCGCGTACAGGGCGGGGGTGACCGCGCCGGCGGGGCGGCCGGCCTCCTCGGCGAGCTCGGCGATCCGGCGGCGGGCCCGGCCGTAGGCGTCGGGGTCGGGCAGGAACGGCAGCCAGCCGTCGTAGCGGGTGGCGGCGCGGGCGAGCACCTTGGGGGTGTCGCTGCCGGCCAGCCACAGCGGTGGGCCGCCGGCGGTGGCCGGGGAGGGCAGCCGGTCGAGGTGGTCGGCCTGCCAGTACCTGCCCTGGAAGTCGGCCGGTTCGCCCTCCTGTCCGGCGCGCCAGGCCGTGCGCCACAGGGCGGTGATCTCGTCGAGGCGTCCGACGCGGCCGTGAAAGCTGGCGCCGACCGAGGCGAACTCCTCCTCCGTCTCGGGCATGGGGAAGCCGGAGCCGAGCCCGAGGACCAGCCGGCCCGCGGCCACGTGGCTGAGGCTCGCGACCATGTTGGCGCCGATCAGCGGGTGGCGCAGGGCCGGGGTCAGGGCGGCGGTGCCGACGGTGATCCGCTCGGTGGCGGCGGCAGCGGCGGCCAGGACGACGAGCGGGTCCAGGCGGGGGCGGGCGGTGAGCGAGTCGCCCGCCCAGAGGGAGTCGAATCCCAGTGTCTCGGCCTGCCGGGCGAAGCCCAGCAGGGGGGCCGCCGCGTAGGTGCCGTTGATGGCCTGTTCCCGGGTGGGCAGCAGGATGCCGACGTGCAGGGGCCCGTTCATGGGCGACGACCTTTCTGTCCGTGGTGGCTGACGCGGTGTCATACGACCGTGCCGGCCAGCGGGTCCCGGGCCGGTGCCGTCAGCCGCTCCCGCACCGCGCGGCGCAGGATCTTGCCGGAGGGGTTGCGGGGCAGGGAGCCGGTGAAGTGGTAGGCGGTGGGGATCTTGTAGTCGGCGAGCCGGCCGCGCAGGGAGAGCAGCAGTTCGCGCGGGTGCGCCTCGGCGCCGGGGCGCAGGACGACGACCGCGTGCACGCTCTCGCCCCAGTGCTCGTCGGGCAGGCCGACGACGGCTGCGTCGGCCACGGCCGGGTGCGCGACGAGCGCCTTCTCGACCTCGGCCGGGTAGATGTTCTGCCCGGCGACGATGATCGTGTCGTTGATGCGGTCGCACAGGTGGAGGTAGCCGTCCTCGTCGAGGTAGCCGGCGTCCCCCATGTGCAGCCACTCCCCCACCAGGGTGCGCGCGGTGGCCTCGGGCAGGTTCCAGTAGCCGAGCATCCGGGACGGGGCGCGCACGCAGATCTGGCCGATCTCCCCGGGCGGGAGGGAGTCGCCGTCGGGGCCGATCACCTTGACCTCGTTGCCGGGGCACGGCCTGCCGACCGAGTCCAGCACCGGGCTGCCCGGGTGGTGCGCTTCGGGCGGCAGGCACACCGCCACACTGCCGGTCTCGGTACTGGCGTAGATCTGCGCGAACTCGCAGCCGTAGGTCTCCAGGCACTGCTTGAGCAGGGTCTCGGACATGGGCGCCGCACCGTAGGCGATCTTGCGCAGGGAGGTGAACGCCTCCGGTCCCGCGCCGCGTTCGGCGGCCATCATCTGGAGCATGGCGGGGGCCGCGAAGGTGGTGGTGACCTTGTGGGTGCGGATCAGCCGGACCGCTTCCTGCGGGTCGAACTGCGGCATGATCACGTTGGTGCCGCCCGCGTTGAAGGTGTGCAGGAACCAGCCGATGCCCGCGACGCCGAAACCCGGCAGCGAGATGAGGCTGACGTCGTCGGGCAGCCAGTCGATCCAGGCGACGCCGTGCTCGCGCATCGCGTGCGGCAGGGTGAAGAAGCTGCGGTGGGCGAGGACGGCGCCCTTGGGCAGTCCGGTGGTGCCGCTGGTGTAGATCTGCACCACGGCGTCGTCGGGGCCGGTGCCCGGCACCGGCTCGGAGTCGGGCTGGTCGGCGGCCCAGGCGGGCAGGCCCGCGCCGCGGGCGGGTTCGCCGTCGGCGTCGGTGCCGTCGACGCGAATCACCCGCCGCAGACCGGGCAGTTGGTGGCGCACCGCGGCGACGGTGTCCCAGAACTCGTCGTCGACGAAGATCAGGGCGGCGCCGGAGTCGCGCAGGATGTGGTCCACCTCGGTCGGGGTGAGCCGCCAGTTGACCGGCACCAGGACCGCGCCCGCCTTGGCGCAGGCGATCATCACCACGTAGTAGTTCTCCGACTCGCGCCCCAGGTAGGCGACCCGGTCGCCGCGCCGCACGCCGCCGGCGCGCAGGGCGTGCGCGGCACGGCTGCTGTCGCGGTGCAGCTTGTCGTAGGTGGTGACGCGGCCCTCGCAGATGATGGCCGGGTGGTCCGGCCGGCTGCCGGCGTGGGCCCGTGAGGAGTGGGTGAGCGTCCAGCGCTCCCTCGGTATGCCGCTGGGTGTGTCAGTCATGATCCGTCCTTGTGTGCGTCAGGCGGCCGGCACCGGCTCGAGCTGCCCGCAGAGGAACTGGGCCAGCTGCCGCACGGTCGGGTGGTCGTGGGTGAGCGAGGCCGGCAGGGGCAGCCGGAACGCCTGCTCCAGGGCGGCCTTGACCTGCTGGGCCATCAGCGAGTCCAGGCCCAGGGAGACGAACTCGGTGTTCGGGTTCAGTTCGTCGCCCTCCTCCAGGTGCAGGACGGCGGCGACCTTCTCGCGGACGACCCCGGTCACGGCGGCGGTCCGCTCGGCCGGTGGGAGGGCGGCGAGCGCGGTGAGGTCGAGGCCGGTGTCGTCGTCGGAGGCGTTGCGGGCGAGCCGGTCGTAGAACAGGTCGCCGGTGACGCTGCCCGCGACGTATCGGTCCCAGTCGAACTCGCCGACCACCCGCTGGGTACGGGGGCGTCCCCAGAGCCTGGCCAGGGTGTCCAGGGCGCGGGTCGGGGAGAAGAAGCGCACGCCGCTGCGTTCGATCTCCTGGCTGAGGTGCTCCTCCAGTCGGGCCGACATGCCGACCCGTGCCCAGGCGCCCCAGTTCACCGACAGGCCGGGCACGCCCTGCCGGCCGCGCCACTCGGCGAGGGCGTCGAGGGCGGCGCTGGCCGCGGCGTAGTGGCCCTGAGTGGCGCCGCCGAGGACCGAGGCGATCGAGGAGTAGGTGACGAAGAAGTCCAGCTCCGGGAAGGAGGACTGGGCAGCCTCGTGCAGCAGCCAGCCGCCGTACGCCTTGGCCTCCAGCTGGGCGTCGATGGCCTCCCAGGTCAGCTCCGCGATGAGTTTCTTGTCGTAGGCGCCTGCGGCGTGCACGATCCCGCCCACCGGGTGCGGGCCGGCCGCGAGGTGCCGCACCAGCCGCCGCACGTCCTCGGCGCGGCCGATGTCCGCCCGGACCAGGTCGAGTTCGGCGTGCTCGGCGAGGTCGGCGAGGACGGGGGCGGCCTCCTCGGTGGGCCGTCCGCTGCGGCTGACCAGCGTCAGGTGGCGGGCGCCGAGGGCGATCAGCTTCCGGGCGGTGACCAGGCCGAGGCCGCCCAGGCCGCCGGTGACGAGGTAGGTGCGGTCCGGGCGCAGGGCGGCCGGAACCTCCTCGGCGGGGGCGGCGGGTTCGGTCTCGGGGGCGTCCGGGAGGGTCACCCAGGACTGTCCCGACGGGTCCGCCAGGGCCGTCCGCAGCGCCTCGCCGGTCTCGTCGAGGCGGAAGTGCCGGGCGCCGTCGTCCTCTTCGGCGGAGGGGGCGTGCACCACGGCCGCCGCGGGGACGGTGAGCGTGGAGCGGAACGTGCCGTCGTGGCGTACGAGGACGTCGTCGCCCGGCGCGAACCCGGTCCCCTCGGCCGCGGCGAGGACCGTGCCGGTGGCCGCGGTGCCGAGCAGCGGCGGGGGTTCCTCCTCCGCGCCGAGCAGTTCCTCGCGCTCCGCGCGGCCGGTGTCCAGGGCGGTGCGGGCGTCGCCGGCGGTCAGGCCGACCGACCGGACGCGGATCTGGACCTCGTCGGCCCCCGGGGGCACGTCCGTGGCGGCGACCAGCGCGAGGTCGGACAGGTCGCCCGAGTCGGGGGCGCGCAGTTCGAAGCCGCCGGACCAGGTGAGCGGGGCGTCGCCGGAGAGGAGCCGGCGGACGTAGCGGCGGCCCGGACGGTGGGCGACCTGGTACTCGCCGGGCGGTTCGGCGTGCCACTCCTCCAGCAGCGGGGTCAGGCCGCTGCCGGGGGCGATGTCGACCAGGGTGGCCCGGTACTGGGGGTACTCGGTGAGCAGCACCCGGCCGAAGCCCCAGAGCGTGGCGGCGGCCAGGTGTCCGCCGTCGCCGGCCGGGTCGCCGGGCAGCCACTGGGCCCCCTCGGTCACCAGCCACAGGCGGGGCGGCCGGGGGGTGCCCGTGGCGTCCAGCGCGGTGACCAGGGCGAGGAGTTCGCGGTAGTTCTCCTCGCATTCGGCGCGCAGCCGGTCGGCGGACATGGCCTGCGGGAGCTGCCGCCAGACGCGGCAGACGTCGGTGACGGTGGGGTCCTCCAGGGCGGCCTTGAGTTCGGTGAGGCCGGCGCCCCGGGTGACCTTCACGCCGGGCCGTCCGGCGAGGTCGGCGGCGCGGGCGGGCGACGGGTCGAGCAGCACGACGTGCCGGGCGGGGGCGGTGGTCTGCGGTGCGGGCAGGGCGCGGCGGACCCATTCGGGGCGGTGCAGGAACCGGCGGCGGCCGGTGCTGCCCTCGGGGCGGGCCAGCCGGACGCCGAGCAGTTCGGCGACCGGGTCGCCGTTCTCCAGGAGCAGCACGTCGGCGGTGCGGCGGTCCTGGTCGCCGTGCACCCGGGCGAGGACGCGCAGCTCCTCGCCGCGAGGCTTGCGGAAGTGGCGGACCGAGGCGACGCCGCGCGGCACGAACACCGGGCCCTCGGGGTCGAGGACGACGCACGCCTGGACGGCGGCCTCCACGAGCTCCGCCGGCACGTGTTCGACGGCGGAGGCGTTCCGGCCGGTCAGCTCCCCGGTGACCAGGCCGTCGGCGTGCCGGGCGGCGCGCAGCAGCAGCCGCATCCGGGGGCCGTGCGGGCGGCCGACGGAGGCGAGGTCGGTGTAGATGTCCTCGTCGTCGATCTGCGTTCCGGCGGGGGCGAGACCCGCGTCCAGTTCGGCCAGTTCGGAGACGGGGACCACCGGTTCGGGTTCGGCGGCGATCACCGCGGTGGCGTGCACGTCCTCCTCCCCGCCGACGACCGTGAACACCGCCACCTCGGCGCCCCCGCCCGGCAGCGGCCGCCAGCGGGTGGTCAGGGCGGTCCTGGTCTCGGCGGGAACGTCGAGCGGCGCGAGCAGCCGGAGGTCGCGGACGGCGGACCGGGCGTGGCCCCGGACCGCGTCCTGGACCGCGAACAGCAGGTCGACGTAGGCGCCGGCGGGCAGGGCGGTGCGTCCGCCGTCGGCGAGGTCGGCTAGCGGGCCGAGGTCCTCGGCGGTGAACTCCGCGGTGAATTCCCGTACCCCCGAGGCGAAGCGCTCCTCGGTGCCGAGCAGCGGGTGGCGGGCGGTGCCGCCCGCGGCGGCGCGGCGGGGTCCGGCGGCCGGCAGCCAGTAGCGCTTGCGCTGGAAGGCGTAGGTGGGCAGGTCCGCCTTGGCCGGCACGGCGTGCCCGGCGTGGTAGCCGGGCCAGGAGACGGTGAGTCCGGCGGCGTAGTACTCGGCGAGTGCGGTCAGGGTGGTGGTGGCCGTCCGGTCCCGGCGGCGCAGGCTGGCCAGCCACAGGTGGTCCTCGGCGGCGACGCCGCGCCGGGCGAGCGCGGTCAGCGCGGCCTGCGGGCCGATCTCGATCATGGCGTGCCGGCCGCGCCGGGCCACCGCGCGGATGCCGTCCAGGAAACGCACGGGTTCGCCGATGTGCCGCACCCAGTAGTCGGGGGTGGCGATGTCGCGGAACCGGGCGAGCCGTCCGGTCACGTTGGAGATCAGGCTGATGGCCGGCTCGTGGAACTCGATGCCGTCGAGTGCGGCACGGAAGTCGTCGTAGACCTCGGCCATCTGCGGGGAGTGGAAGGCGTGCGAGACCGCGAGCCGGTCGACGCGCACGCCGCGCTCCTTGAGGATGCCGCAGACCTCGTCCAGGGCGGGGAGGGCGCCGGAGACGACGCACTGGTCGGGGGCGTTGACCGCGGCCAGGGCGAGGTCGGGGCGGCTCTCCAGGAGCGGCTCGACGTCCTCGGCGGGGGAGGCGACCGCGGCCATGCCGCCCTCGGCGCGCACCGCCTGCATCAGCCGGGCCCGCGCGGCGACCAGCCGCACGGCGTCGGGGAGGCTGAACAGGCCGGCGACCGCGGCGGCGACGACCTCGCCGATGCTGTGCCCGACGAGCACGTTGGGCCGCACGCCCCAGGCCATCCACTGCCGGGCGAGGGCGTACTCGAGGGTGAACAGGGCGGGCTGGGTGTACTCGGTGCGGTCGATCGCCCCGGGGTCCTCGGCGGTGCCGAGCAGCAGGTCGCGCACGGAGCGGTCCAGGTGCTCCGCGAACAGCCGGTCGCACGTGTCGACGTGGGAGCGGAATTCCGGGAGGGCCTCGTAGAGGGCGGCGCCCATGCCGGCGTACTGGGAGCCCTGGCCGGTGAACATGAAGGCCGTCTTGCGGATGCCGCTGGGGCCCTCGTGGTCCTGGCCGGCCGCCCGGTCCAGGAGCCGGGCCAGGGCGGCGCGGTCGGCGACCGGGGCGGCGACACGGTAGGGGTGGTGGGTGCGGGCGACGTTGGCGGTGTGGCAGAGGGCGTCGAGGGGGAGGTCGGGCCGCTCGTCGAGCAGCCGCCGGTGGTTCCCGGCCTGCTCGCGCAGGGCGGCGGAGCTCTTGGCGGAGAGGGTGAACAGCGGGGCGGCGGGCGTGCCGGAGGACTGCGGCGCGGGGCTCGCCTCCGGTGCCTGCTCCAGGACCACCGCGCCGATGGTGCCGGCGAAGCCGAAGCTGTTCACGACCGCGCGGCGCACCTCGGCCCGCCATGGCTCGCAGGCGGTCGGCACGCGCAGCGGGTAGAGGTCCCAGGGGATGCGCCCGGACGGGGTGGTGAGGTTCAGGTGCGGGTAGATGGTGCCGGAGCGCAACTGCAGCACCGTCTTGATGACGCCGACGATGCCGGAGGCCGGCTCCATGTGGCCCAGGTTGGTCTTCACCGACGCGGTGAGCACGGGGTCGTCGGCAGTGTGCGACTCGGCGAACACGTCCCCGATGGCGCCGAACTCGATCGGGTCGCCGAGCGGGGTGCCGGTGCCGTGCGCCTCCACGTACTGGATGTCCTCGGGGGCGAGGCGGGCCGTGGCCAGCGCGGCGCGGATCACCTTCTCCTGGGCGGGGCCGTTGGGCACGGTCAGTCCGGCGCTGTCGCCGTCCTGGCCGACGGCGGTGCCGCGCACCAGGGCAAGCACCCGGTCGCCGTCACGCTCGGCGTCGGAGAGCAGCTTGAGGACCAGGACGCCGCAGCCCTCGGCGCGCGCGTAGCCGTCGGCCGACTCGTCGAAGGTCTTGCACTGCCCGTCCGGGGCGAGCATCTGCGCGTTGGAGAACATCACCGGGATGCGCGGGTGGTGCAGGGCGTTGACGCCGCCGCACAGCGCGATGTCGGTCTCGCCGGAGCGCAGGGCCTGCACCGCAAGGTGCAGTGCGACCAGGGAGGACGAGCAGGCGGTGTCGACGCTCATGCTGGGTCCGCGCCAGCCCAGGAAGTACGACAGCCGGCCCGACAGCGGGAACATCGTGATGCCGGAGGCCAGGTGGCCGTCCATCTCCTCGTACGGCAGGGACTCGAGCTCAAGCGCGTAGTCGATGGAGCTGGCGCCGACGTAGACGCCGCCGTTGCCGCGGCGCAGCGGTGCCGGGTCGATGTTGGCGTGCTCCAGGGCCTGCCAGGCGGTCTCCAGCAGCAGGCGCTGCTGGGGGTCCATGTACCGGGCCTCCTTCGGGGAGATGTTGAAGAAGGCGGCGTCGAAGAGGTCCACGCGGTCGAGGAAGCCCCCCGCGGTGGTGTGGATCTTCCCCTTGTCCTCGGGGGTCTCGGGGGTGAACGCGGCCACGTCCCACCGGTCCTGCGGGATCGGGCCGATCCCGCTGCGCCCCTCCCGCAGGAAGGCGTCGAACTCGTCGGGCGAGGTGCTGCCGCCGGGGAATCGCAGACCGATTCCGACGATCGCGACCGGCTCGGGCGGCTGCTGGGATTCCGCACGCGGCATGGAGGGACTCCTTAGCTTTCCTGAGAGGAACTGTCCTGGACGGCCTGGGTCAGGTGGTCCACCAGATGGGCGACCGTCGGCTCGTTGAAGAGCACGTTGACGTTGATGGAGAGATCAAGGAGCCGCTCCAGGCTCTGCCGTATCTCGGTCAGCCGCAGTGAGGTGAGTCCGAGATCGAAATAGCTGATGTCGAGCGGGAGGTCCTCGGATTCGTCCATGAGGAGAACCGCCCTGAATTTCTTCAGGACGATCGACTCGATTTCTTCGGCGAGTTCGGCGCGCGGCAGATCACGCAGGCGCTGAACAGTGCTGTCGACGGGTGGCATGCGGTCATGCAAGCAGCGCAGGCTGACGCCCCACTGACGGACGGCGGGGCCGGCTTGGCTGAATCAGCCCCCTGTCAGCGCCGGGTCAGATTCCGCTGCCACGCTCGCACTGCTTCGAAAAATCCGCTCGCCAAAGGTGAAAGGCTGAAGATGCTTCGCGAAGCCGCGCAGGAGGAGAGTGCCGAGGCACCTTCCGATATCAAGAGCTACGACCTCTACATCGCGGGCAAGGACGTCGCGGGTGACGGGTGGGTGTACACCGTCAGCGGCCGGTCCCTGCTGGAAGACGTGTTCACCAGCGTGAGCCTGAAGCGCGCCCTGGAACAGGACCCGGAGTCGGAGGCGGCCAGGCACCCGTACGTCGTCGGGCGCTGCGCGGTCGCGGACGACGCGTCCATCGACCTGGCCACGCAGGCCGCGGCCGCCGCCGCACCCGACTGGGCGGCCGTGCCGCTGGAGCGGCGGATGCGGCTGGGCACCCGGTTCCGCGAGGAACTCATCAAGCACCAGGACGAGTTCCTGCGCATGCTGGTCGCCGAATCCCACCCGGTCAAGCTGGCCCGCTGGGAGCTGAGCTGCCTGCTGCAGATCTACTCCCCGGGCTCCCTGCGCTGGTACACCAAGCAGATGCGGGTGGAGAAGGAGTACGCCGGCCGCACGCTGGTGCTGCACCGCCAGCCCGACGGTGTGGTGGCCTTCAACCCGCCGCAGAACGCACCCCTGCCGAGCGCCGCCCTGTGCGTGCTGGCGCTGATGGCCGGCAACGCGGTGGTGGTGCGGGCGCCGCGCAGCATCGCGCTGAGCACCATGTGGCTGCTGCGGGACGTGGTGGCGCCGCTGCTGGAGGAGATGGACGCGCCGGCCGGAGTGCTCAACGCGGTGTGCAGCAACCCCAAGCAGACCATGGACCGCTGGATCGCGGACCCGCTGATCAACGACATCTTCTACATCGGCGGCAGCCAGGAGGGCCTGCGCTTCGAGCAGCAGTGCGTGGCGCACGGCAAGAAGCCGATCCTCGAACTGGCGGGCAACGACGGCATCGTGGTGTGGAAGGACGCCGACGTCACGTGGGCGGCCGAGGCCATCACCGAGGCCTTCTACGGCTCCGGCCAGATCTGCATGGTGCCCAACTACGTGCTGGTGCACCCGGACGTCGCGGACAGCCTGATCGCCGAGGTGAAGGAGCAGGTCAAGGGCATCCGGCCGGGCCTGCCCGAGGAGGAGGACGTGCTGCTGTCGCCGGTGCGGCGCAGCGAGCGGTTCTTCCGGCTGCTGCGGCAGGCGCTGGACAACGGCGCCGAGCTGGTCACCGGCGGCCACCGCACCGAACTGGACGGCACGCCCTCGGAGACGGGGGTCTTCCTCCAGCCGACGGTGGTGCGCGTGGACGGCCTGGACCGGGCACGCACCTACGACGTGGTGCGCGAGGAGACGTTCTTCCCGCTGGTGCCGATCGTGGTCCCCGAGCGGGAGGACGACGACGCCCTCCTGGAGGCGTTCCTGCGCTTCGTCAACAGCAACGACTACGGGCTGCGCAACTCCCTGTGGTCGCGTTCCGACCACGTCATCGAGACCTTCGTGCGGCGGGTCGTCAACGGCGGCCTGCTGAAGGTCAACGACTCCCACATCGGCTTCCTGCCCTACCTGCCCAGCCACGGCGGCACCGGCCGCACCGGCGGCGCCTTCGGCGAGGCCAACTACCCGATGCTCAAGACCTCCCACGTGCAGGGCGTCAGCATCGCCCGCGGCGTCAGCCCGTACGACGCGGTGTTCGGCGCCTGACCGCCCTCCGTCCCTGAACCCCGCCGTTTCCGCTGGAGGCTTCCGTTGCGTTCCCTCGACCTCGCCCGCTCCGTCTGCGAGCGCTTCCACCCCGGTCTGCTCAAGGAGCTGGACCAGATCCCGTACACCGACCGCGAGCGGCGCGGCAGCCCGGTGATCGACCTGTTCCGCATCCACGGCGGGGTCGGTCTGCTGATCCCCGAGGAGTACGGCGGCCACGGCGCCGACGCCTTGGACGCGCTGCGGGTCCAGCTGGCCCTGGGCGCCGTGTCCCCGTCGCTGGTGGCGGCCGTGTCGATGCACCACTTCACCATCGCGATGCTGTACTCGCTGGCCGTGAAGAAGGGCCGGCTGACCGACGAGCAGACGGCCCTGCTGCGCCGGATCGTGCCCGACCAGCAGGTGATGGCGTCCGGCTGGGCCGAGGGCCGGACGGCGCAGAACATCCTCAAGCCGGCCGTGACCGCCCGCCCGGTGCGCGACGGGTTCCTGCTCACCGGCGCCAAGAAGCCGTGCAGCCTGTCCCGTTCGATGAGCCTGCTCACGGCGAGCGTCGCCATCCACGGCGACGACGGCGAGCCGGAGCTGGCGCTCGCCCTGGTGCCGGCCGACGCGCCCGGCCTGACCGTGCACCCGTACTGGGGTAACGACCTGCTGGCGGGCGCGGAGAGCGAAGAGGTGCGGCTGGAGGACGTGTTCGTGCCGGCCGGCATGGTCGTGCGGGCCGGCGCCGACGACCCGCACCGCCTCGACGACCTCCAGTCGGCCGGGTTCGTCTGGTTCGAGTTGCTGATCTCCGCCGGGTACGCGGGCGGTGCGCTGGCGCTGGTCGAGCAGGTGCTGGAGCGCGAGCGCGGCAGCGTGGCGGAGCGGGCCTCCCTCGCCGTGGACATGGAGACCGCGGTCGCGCTGCTGGAGGGCGTCGCGCGGGCGACCGGCCCGGAGCCCGGTGACGAGGAGTCGGTGGCCCGCGTACTGGTGGCCCGGTACGCCGTGCAGAACGCCCTGCCCGACATCGCCTCCCGCGCCCTGGAGCTGCTGGGCGGCCTGGACTTCATCCGCGGCTCCGTTCCGGCACAGGCCGCGGCGGCGCTGCGGGCTCTCGCCTTCCACCCGCCGTCGCGCGCCGCCGCCGCCGAGCCGCTGCTGCGCTGGTTCGACGGCGGCGAGCTCGTCCTCGCCTAGGGCCGCGGCCGGGACGGTTCGCCGGCCGGTGAGAACCCGGTCACGGCACCACTGCCGCGGCCGGACAGGACCCCGGCCGCGGCACGGTCCCGGTCCTGTCCGCACGACCCCACGACCCCTTGGAGTGAGCCACACGTGACCGTCATCCAGGAATCCCCGGCGGCTTCGTCCGCCGAGGCCGAGGCAGAGGTCCTCGGCCTGTACCGCGCGCATCTGAGCAAGGGCCGGGCCACGCTCGCCGAGCTGTTCGGCAGCCACATGGAGGTGGCGTCCGAGGGCGCCTGGCTCACCACCAGCGACGGTGAGCGTTTCCTCAACGCCGGCGGCTACGGCGTGTTCGTGATGGGCGCCCGCCACCCGATCGTGATGGAGGAGGTGGAGCGCCAGCTGCGCACCCACCCCACCGCGACCCGCATCCTGCTGGAGCCCACCGTGGCCCGCGCGGCCGAGGCACTGGTCTCGGTGCTGCCGCCCGGTCTGGACCGGGTGCACTTCGCGCTGTCGGGGGCGGAGGCGGTGGAGACCGGCCTGAAGCTGGCCCGGGCGGGCGGTTTCAAGCGCACGGTCTCCATGCGCGGCGGCTACCACGGCAAGACCCTCGGCGCGCTGTCGGCAACCGCCAAGGAGGTCTACCAGCGGCCGTTCCGCCCGCTGGTGCCCGACTTCCTGCACCTGCCCTTCGGGGACGCCGACGCCCTGGAGGCCGAACTCGCCGCCCACCCGGGCGAGGTGTGCGTCATCCTCGAACCGGTCCAGGGCGAGGGCGGTGTGATCATCCCGCCGAAGGGTTACCTCAAGCGCGTCGAGGAGCTGGTGCGCGAGTACGACGGCTTCCTGATCCTCGACGAGGTGCAGTCCGGCTTCGGCCGGCTCGGCGAGTGGTGGGGCGCCGACATCGAGGGCGTCGTCCCGGACGTCCTGCTCGCCGGCAAGGCGCTCGGCGGCGGGGTGATGCCGGTCTCGGCGGCCGTCGCCACCCGCAAGGCCTTCCGTCCCTTCGACAAGGACCCCTACGTCCACACCGCCACGTTCTCCGGCCAGCCGGTGCTGATGGCCGCGGTCCAGGGCGCCATCCGGGCCGTGAAGGAGGAGCGCCTGGTCACCAGGGCGCTGGACCTCGGCGCCCGGCTGCTGCCGGCGATCACCGAGATCGCGCGCCGCAACATCCCCGACCTCGTGGTGGACGTGCGCGGCCGGGGCCTGCTGATCGGCGTCGAGCTCGTCGAGGCCGGGCTGGCCGGCGAGCTGCTGATCGAACTGTTCAACCACGGCGTGGTCGCCAACCATTCGATGAACGGCAGCTCGGTGGTGCGGTTCACCCCGCCCGCCGTGCTCGGCGACACCGACGTGGACTTCCTCCTCAACTCCTTCGACCTGGCCACCCGCGACCTCGTACGGGGCGCGGCCAAGATGCCGGAAGGCGGTAACTGATCGTGAGGCACGTCGAACTCGATGCCCTGATACCCGGGGAGCAGGCCGAGACGGTCCTGCACGCCGTACGAGGCTGGGAGCGGTACCCGGACCTGGCGCCCCACGTCAACGCGACCACGGTGCACGCCGCCTACCCCGACCCCGCCGCCTCCTCCAGCTGGGAGCTGCACTTCCGCAGCGGCCTGCTGCGCTGGACCGAGGACGACACCGTGCTGCCGGAACAGGGCGAGATCCGCTTCGAGCAGTCCGACGGGGACTTCGACTCCTTCTCCGGGACCTGGTCGGTGACGCAGGACGGCGACGACGTCGCGGTCCGCTTCGACGCCGACTTCGACTTCGGCATCCCGAGTCTGGAGGGCATCCTCGACCCGATCGCCGAGCGGGTCATCAAGGAGACCGTGGCCTGGGCGCTGACCGGTCTGTTCCCCGCCGTGCGCATCAGCGGCGGCATCGAACTCGCCCCGCCCGCCGCGGTCGGCGCCTAGCCCATCAGGGAGCTGCTGACCATGGACCAGGCAAACCCGTTCGAGACACCGCGCACGTACTCGCTGCACCGCGCCGAGTACCTGGTGGGCTTCGCCGTCACCACCGGCCTGATGATCGCCCACTTCGGCGAGATCCGCTGGCTGCCGGCGATCGCTCTCTTCCTCTACATCGACCTGATCGGCTACATCCCGGGCGCGATCGCGTTCCGGCGCAGTGGCGGGCGGCCGATCCACAAGGCGTACTACGTCCTGTACAACGTGATGCACAGCCTCATCACCCAGGCCGCCGTGGCCGCGTTGTGGTGCTGGCTGGTGAAGCCGGAGTGGGCGCTGCTGGTGCTGCCCTTCCACCTCTTCGGCGACCGCGGGCTGTTCGGCAACTTCATGAAGTCCTTCGCGCTGCCCTTCGAGCCGGTCCGCCAGCCCGGCTACCTGCGGCTCCTGGACGATCTGGGCCTGCCGCACCCCAAGCCGGTCGGGCATGTGACGGACCCGGTGCCGGTCGGGCACGTCCCGGTCCGCAAGCCGGTGCCGGCGCCGCGGGCGGACGCCGCCGCGGCGCAGGAGGCCCCGGCGCAGGCCGCCGTGGCCAAAGAGTCCGCGGCCAGGCAAGCGGAGGCGCTGCGATGAGCACCGCGACCGCGACCGGCCCGCGCACGCGCCGGCCCGTCCGCCAGGCCCCGGCCGAACGGCGCCGGGCGCTCTACCACCTGGCGTCCCCTGTGTCGGTGCTGACCACCGGCCCGGAGAGCCGGATGCACGGCACCACCGCGAGCACGGTCACCCTGGTCTCGCGCGAGCCGTTGCTCGTCGGCGTCGTGCTGCGGGCCGGGTCGTCCTTCGCGCGGCGGGCCGCCGCCGAGGGCCGGTTCGCGATCAACGTGCTGGGCGGCGACCAGGCGGAGGTGGCCCGCCGGTTCGCCGACAGCGGGCGCCCCGACGGCAGCGCCCAGTTCGCGGGCCTGGCCTGGACGGCGGACCCGTACGCGCAGGCCCCGCTCATCGCGGGCGCGCTCGCCCACTACACCTGCCGCTTCCACTCCGCCCACGCCGCGGGCGACAGCGAGCTGCTGCTCGGCCACGTCGTGCGTGCCAGGGCGGACGAAGGGCTCCCCCTGCTGAGTTACGCCGGCCGCCTGCACGCCGGCACCCTGCACCCGGCGAAGGAGGCCGCCGCGTCATGACGCAGTCCAAGGTACTCGTGGCCCCCGAGGCCGACTGGGACAAGGCGCCCGGTCTGCTGGACGGGGCGAAGGAACTCACCCTCGGTCCCGAGGAGTGCGACCTCGCCTACTGGATCACCTCGGTGGCCCAGGGCACGCTGCGCGACCGCGGCGTGACCGGCCACCACGACGACGCGATCGTCCCGGACTTCCTGAAGGAGCCGGGCCCGCTGCGCGAGGCGCTGGTGCTGGAGTTCGGTCTGCGCGGGCTGTCCGAGGAGCTGGCCACCCGGCTGCTCGGCCACTACGTGTCGATCGCGCCCGGCATCCCCGAGATGGAGTTCTACGCCACCCAGCTGCTCGACGAGGCACGGCACGCCCGGGTGTTCCGCAACCACCTGGTGGAGCTGGGCATCCCGGCCGACACACTCCTGAAGAGCATCGACGAGATGGCCCGGGACTACCGCGCCCGGGTGCTGGACCCGGTGGTCGACTTCACCCTCGACATCGTCCGGGACCAGGCCGACTTCCCCGGCGGTGTCGCCGTGTTCGCCATCGTCATCGAGGGCGTGCTGGCGCCGGCCGCCGAGCTGAGCGAACGCAAGTGGACTCCCCTGTCCCCGGCCACCGGCGAGATCTCCCGCGGCACCGCGATCGACGAGATCCGCCATCTGACGGTGGCCAGCACCATCCTGCGCGACCACGTGGCGGCGCACCCCGAGTACCGTCCGCGCCTGCTGGAGATCCTGCGGGCCGGCGTGCGGCTGTGGGACGAGATCCCCGACCGGGAGTTCGTGATCCACCGCGAGGAGCTGTTCCAGGAGGGCATGCTCCGGCACGCCGACCGGATCGGCGACTACGAGATCTGGCCCGGCGTGCGGATGCTCGACACCACTCCCGAGCAGCGCTACGACATGGCCGAGCGGTGGACCGACGAGATGGCCGAGGCCCGGATGGCCTACATGGGCCTGCCCCTGGAGGTCCTCAGCAGTCCGGGACCGGGCGCGTGAGCACCCGACGGGCCGCCGTGGTCTGCGGGATCGGGTCGTACGTCCCGCCCGACGTGGTCACCAACGAGGATCTGGCCCGGCGCCTGGACACCTCGGACGACTGGATCCGCTCGCGCACCGGGATCGCCCGGCGCCGTGTGGTCGCCCCGGGCACGGCGACCAGCGACCTGGCGGTCGAGGCAGGCCTGCGGGCGCTGAAGTCGGCGGGAGACGGGCGGGCGGGCGCGGTGGTGCTGGCCACCACCACCCCGGACCAGCCGTGCCCGGCCACCGCGCCGCAGGTCGCGGCGCGGCTCGGACTCGGCGAGGTGCCCGCCTTCGACGTGGCCGCCGTCTGCTCCGGCTTCCTGTACGGCCTGGCCAGCTCGGCGGGCCTGATCGCCGCCGGGGTGACGGACCGGGTGCTGCTGATCGCCGCGGACGCGTTCACGACGATCATCAACCCCGAGGACCGCACCACGGCGGTGATCTTCGCGGACGGCGCGGGCGCGGTGCTGCTGCGGGCCGGCTCCCCCGGGGAGCCGGGCGCGGTGGGCCCACTCGTGCTGGGCAGCGACGGCGGGCTGAGCCATCTGATCGAGGTGCCCGCCGGAGGGTCGCGGCAGCGGTCGTCCGGCCGGGAGCCCGCACCGGAGGACCGCTTCTTCCGGATGGTGGGCCGCGACACCTACCGGCACGCGGTGGAGCGGATGACCGCCACCTCCACCGAGGCGGCCGAGCGGGCCGGCTGGCGGCCGTGCGACGTCGACCGGTTCGCCGCACACCAGGCCAACGCCCGCATCCTGGAGGCGGTCTCGGAGCGGCTCGGCATCCCCGGCGAACGGCGGCTGAGCAACATCGCACGGGTCGGCAACACCGGCGCCGCCTCACTGCCGCTGCTGCTGGCCGAGAGCGCGGCGGACGGACGGCTCGCCGCCGGGCACCGGCTGCTGCTGACCGCGTTCGGCGGCGGGCTGACCTGGGGCGCGACCACGCTGGTCTGGCCCGAGGTGCAGACCATCTGACGTCCCGTCACAAGCGGGGCCCGGGCCGGCCCCTCCAACAAGCGCTGTCCGACACAGCGGAGAACGGGCGCTTGCGCCTTCGAGAGAACTGTCGAAAGGAACCGACATGCTGGAGCAGCTCAAGGAAATCCTGTCCAACAAGCTCAAGGTGTCGCCCGAGGCCATCACCCCGGAGGCCACCCGGGAGGACATCGAGCTCGACTCGCTGGCCGTGGTGGAGCTGTCGCTGCTGCTGAAGTCCGAGCTCGGCATGGACGTCAGCGACGACGACCTGCTGGAGGCGGAAACCGTGGCCGACATGGTCCGGCTGATGGAGGAGCGGAGTGCGAAGGTCTGATGGCGGGCATGGACATCGCCGTCACCGGGCTCGGCCTGGTCACCCCGGGTGGTATCGGGGTCGGGCCGAGCTGGGCGGCGGTCTGCGACGGCAGGCCGGCCGCCGCCCTCGATCCGCTGCTGACGGATAACCCCGTACGTATCTCCTGCCGGGTGCCCGGCTTCGACCCCGAGCGCCTGCTGAGCGCGCGGCGGGCCCACCGCCTGGACCGGTTCGTCCAGTTCGCGCTGGTCGCCGCGCACGAGGCGGTGGCCGACGCGGGCCTCGATCCGCAGACGTGGGACGGGGCGCGGGTGGGTGTGGTGCTGGGCTGCGCGGACGGCGGCCCGGGCACCGTCGAGGAACAGCACCACGTGCTGCGCGAGCAGGGCGCCGACCGGGTGTCGCCGCTGCTGCTGCCCATGCAGCTGCCGAACATGCTGGCCGGGCAGACGGCCATCGAGTTCGGGGCGACCGGGCCCAACCTGGTGGTGGCCACCGCCTGCGCCTCGGGCGCGACCGCCATCGGCACGGCCCGGGACCTGCTCGCCCTCGGCCGCTGCGACATCGTCCTCGCGGGCGGCAGCGAGGCCATGGTCACCCCCCTGGTCATGGCCGGCTTCGCCCAGATGGGGGCGCTGTCGAAGCGGCACGACGACCCGGCTTCCGCGTCCCGGCCGTTCGACGCCGACCGGGACGGCTTCGTCGCCGGGGAGGGCGCCGGCATCCTCGTCATGGAACGGGTGGCGGACGCCCGCGCTCGCGGCGCCCATGTGCACGGCCGGATCATCGGCTACGGCGCCACCGCCGACGCCCACCACATGACGTCGCCGCACCCCGACGGCGCGGGCATCGAGGCCGCCGTCCGCGCCGCGCTCGCCGACGCGGGCGCGGACCCGGACGACGTCCAGCACGTCAACGCCCACGGCACGTCGACACCGCTGAACGACCTGGCGGAAGCCCGCATGATCGGCCGGACACTGCGCGGGGACCCGCTGGTCACGTCCACGAAGGGAGTCACCGGACACCTGCTCGGCGCGGCCGGGGCGGTCGAGGCCGCCTTCACCGTGCTGAGCGTCGAGCACGAACTCGTGCCCCCCACCGCCAACCTCGTCATGCCCGACTCCAGGATCGACATCAAACTCGCCCAGACCGCCACCTACATGCCCATCGACCTCGCCCTGAGCAACTCCCTGGGCTTCGGCGGCCAGAACACGGCCCTGGCCATCGCCCCGGCCTGAACGGCCCGGACAGGTACCGGCAGCCGCCCGCGGAGCACCTCCGCCGGGCGGCTGTTCCCGTGCGGCACCCGGCCGCAGGGCGCTCACCCGGCCGGTCCGCGGGCCATCCCACCCCACCCCGCCCCACGTCAGGAGTCCACCGTGCACGATCCCCAAGAACTGCTGAAGGACGGGCCGCAGGCCGTACGGCGGCTGGCCCGCCGCCGCCACGACCTCGACCCTGCCGCGCTGGCCGACGCCCTGCGCGAGCGCAACGGCGCGCAGGCGGAGGTGACCCGGCTGCGCACCGAGCTGAACCGCACGGCCAGGGCCCGCCGCTCCGGCCCGCCGACCGAGGAGGAGAAAGCGTCCGCCCGGGCGCTGCGGGCCGAGGTGCAGCGGGCCGAGGCCGCCGCCCGCACGGCCGCAGCACACCTGACCGAGCTGCTGCTCTCCGTCCCCAACATCCCCCTGGACGCGGTCCCGGACGGCGACTCGGAGAAGGAGGCCGTGGAGATACGCCGGGGCGGTCCCGCTCCTCGTCCGGCGGACGGCGCCCGCCACCACGCCGACATCGGGGAGTCCCTCGGCATCCTCGACGGCCCGGCCGCGGCCCGGCTGTCCGGTGCCCGCTTCGCCGTCGCCCGCGGGGCCGGGGCACGACTGGAGCGGGCCCTGCGCGACTTCCTCCTCGACCTGCACACCCGCGAGCACGGCTACACCGAGCAGTCGGTGCCGTTCCTGGTCGACCGCGACACCATGACCGGGACCGGGCAGCTGCCCAAGTTCGAGGACGACCTGTTCCGCACCCAGGTCGGTGAGCGGGAGCTGTTCCTGATCCCCACCGCCGAGGTCCCGCTGACCAACCTGGTGGCCGGCCGGCTCCTGGACTCCCGCTCGCTGCCCCTGGCCTTCACCGCCTGCACGCCGTGCTTCCGGGCGGAGGCCGGGGCGTACGGCCGGGACACCCGCGGCATCCTGCGGCTGCACCAGTTCGAGAAGGTGGAGCTGGTGCGCGTCTGCGCCCCCGAGGACGCCCCGGCGCAGCTCGAACTCATGGTGAACCACGCCGAGGAGTGCCTGAAGCGCCTGGAACTGGCGCACCGCGTGGTGCTGCTGCCGGCCGGCGACCTCGGGTTCTCCGCCCGGATGACCTACGACGTCGAGGTGTGGCTGCCGGGCAGCGGCTCCTACCGGGAGATCTCCTCGGTCTCCGACTGCGGCACCTTCCAGGCGCGTCGCGCGGACATCCGCGTCAAGCGGCCCGACGGGAGCAGGACGCCCGCGGTCACGCTGAACGGCTCGGCGCTGCCGATCGGCCGCACGGTCGCCGCGCTGCTGGAGCAGGGCGTGCGTGAGGACGGCTCGGTGGTGCTGCCCGAGGCCCTCGTCCCGTACACCGGCTTCCGCCGGATCCTGCCGGGCGGGGACACCGCGTAGGCGCCGGCGGGTGCCACCGCGAAGGGGCGGGAGCCGGGTCCGCGACCCGCTCCCGCCCCTTCGCCGCGCCCGGCCCGGGGCTCAGGCGCCCATCATGTGCACCCCTCCGTCGACGTGCACGATCTCCCCCGTGGTGCGCGGGAAGAAGTCCGACAGCAGGGCGACGACCCCGCGGGCCGCCGGGTCCGGGTCGGTGGGGTCCCAGCCCGCCGGGGCCCGGTGCTCCCAGACCCCGGCGAGGTCGGCGAACCCGGGGATGGACTTGGCCGCCATGGAGCGCAGCGGTCCCGCCGCGACGAGGTTGCAGCGGACGCCGCGACCGCCCAGGTCCCTCGCGAGGTAGCGGCTGGTCGACTCCAGGGCGGCCTTGGCGACGCCCATCCAGTCGTAGCGCGGCCAGGCGACCGCGGCGTCGAAGGTCAGCCCGACCACCGAGCCGCCGCGCCGCTCCATCAGCGGCAGGCAGGCCGTGGTCAGCGACTTCAGGGAGTACGCCGACACGTGCACGGCGGTCGACACGTCGTTCCAGTCGCCGTCCAGGAAGGAGAAGGCGCCCCGCGGCCCGTAGGCGATGGAGTGCACCAGTCCGTCCAGGGTGTCGGTGTGCTCGCGGATCCGGTCGCCGAGGCCGTCCAGTTGCCGCTGGTCGGTGACGTCGAGTTCGAGCACCGGGGCCGGCTTCGGCAGCCGTCCGGCGACGCGCTCGATCAGGGAGAGGCGCCCGAAGCCGGTGAGGACGACCTCGGCACCCTCCTCCTGGGCGATGCGGGCCGTGTGGAAGGCGATGGACGCGTCCGTGACGACGCCGGTCACCAGGATCCGCTTGCCGGCGAGGAGTCCGCTCATGTCCGGGTCACCGCCTCGGGCAGGGCCCGCACCAGCGGGGAGTCGTGGCCGAGGGCGCCGAGTGCGGCGGCGCCGCCGGGCGAGCCCACTTCGGCGAAGAAGTCGGCGTTGGAGGCGGTGTGGTCGCCCCACTCGGCGGGCACGTCGTCCTCGAAGCGGATCGCCTCGACGGGGCAGACGGGTTCGCAGGCGCCGCAGTCGACGCACTCGTCGGGGTGGATGTACAGGGCCCGGCGGCCCTCGTAGATGCAGTCCACGGGGCACTCGTCGACGCAGGAGCGGTCCTTGACGTCGACGCAGGGCAGCGCGATGACGTAGGCCATCGTCAGCTCCTCTTCGTCACAGGGGTGGTCGGGGGGCCGGGGACGCCGTCGACCGGAGCCCCGGTGGTGCGCTCGCCCAGCAGCAGGACGGTCGCCGCCAGGGCCGCCATCGCCGCGGCGATGACCCCGAACAGGGCACCGGGGCCGTGCGAGTCCAGGACCGGCAGCAGGACGAACGGCAGTGCGGCAGCGCTGAGTTTGGACAGCGAGTAGGCGGCGCCGGACGCGGTGGCGCGGATCGCGGTCGGATACTGCTCGGAGAGGTACACGTGCGAGACGCTGGAGAAGACGTTGCTGCACAGGGTGTAGACGAAGCCGAACGCCACGATGAGCGCGGGGGATCCGGCGTAGGCGAAGCCGAGACCGGCCACCATCATCGCCGCCGCGGAGGCCGCGACCAGCGTCCGGCGCTCGAACCGGTCGACGATCGGCAGGGCCAGCGCGGAACCGACCGGGTAGCCCAGGAAGGACAGCGCGGTGAAGCCGATGCCCGCGACGATGCCGTAGCCCTTGGCCGCGACGATCTGGGGGGCCAGCGTGCCGAAACCGTAGTAGCCGACCACGGACAGCACGCAGAAGATCCACAGCACCACCGTGCGGCGCCGCATGCCGCGCCCGAACACGTCGCGCACACGGTGGCGCACCGCGGCCGGTTCCACCGGTCCGGCGGTGTCCGCGGCCACCGGGCGAACCGTCGCGGGACGGTCCGGGTAGGCCTGCTTCTCCATCTCGGCCACCAGCAGCTCGGCCTCCTCGGCGCGGCCCTGGGCGGCCAGCCACCTCGGCGACTCGATCAGCCGGCGGCGCAGCACCCACACCACGGCGGAGCCCAGCGCCCCGATCACGAACAGCCAGCGCCAGCCGTCGATGCCCAGTGGGGACAGGGGCACCAGCCACAGCGCGGCGAAGCCGACGGCGGGCACCCCGCAGAAGGCGACGGTGTAGGCCCAGGCGATGTACCGGCCGCGCCGCTCGGCGGGCAGCACGTCGGCCAGGTAGCAGTCGGACAGCACCTGTTCGGCACCGATGCCGATGCCGGCCATGAAGCGGGTGACGATCAGCCAGGCGGCGTTCGGCGAGAAGGCACCCAGCAGGGAGAAGCCCGAGTAGATGGCGAGGTTGATCAGGAAGGCCCGGCGCCGGCCGAACCGGTCGGCGATCCGGCCGAGCACCAGCGAGCCGATGAACTGGCCGATGAACACCGAGGCCAGGACCAGTTTGAGCTCGGTCGCCCCGAAGGCGAAGTCGCTCTGGAGCACCTTGGCGATGGTGCCCGAGAGGTTGTTCTCGAACGTGTCGAAGAGCAGGCCGATGCCGATGACCATGGTGAGTCTTCGGTGCATCGGGGTGATCGGCATGCGGTCCAGGCGGACCCCGATCGCGGCGGGAGCGGTGACACCGCCCGTCACCGTGGTGGTCTGGGACATGGGGAGGCTCTCCTTGGACTCCTGGTTCTCAGGGACTCCGGTGAGGCAACCGCCCGGGCCTACGGCGGGCCCGGGCGTGCGGCCCGGGGGCCGGGGCTGTGGACGCGTGGGGTTACGGGGGCCGTGCGGGACCGGAGCGTGGGGGGTCCCGGACCGGCGGCGGCCGAGGGGCGCGGGGCGGGTCAGGCCGCCTGGGCTGCCCGGCGCCTGATCTCCTCCTCCACGGTCCCGGCCCGCACCGGCTCACTGACCTCGTGCAGGTAGGAGGCGACCTCCCGGTAGGACGCCCAGAAGCCGACCTCGTGGTACGGCACCCCGCGCTCGGCGCAGTAGGCGCGGGTCAGTTCCCGGGCGCGCGGCAGGTGCTTCTGCGGCATGGCCGGGAACAGATGGTGCTCGACCTGGTAGTTGAGGCCGCCGTAGAGGAAGTCGACCATCGGGTTCGGGCGGATGTTGCGGGAGGTGAGGACCTGGCGCTCCAGCCAGTCCAGGGTCTCCTCCTCGCCGTCGCGGACGTCCATGCCCTTGTGGTTCGGGGCGAAGATCATGCCGAAGTAGACGCCCAGGGCGGCGTGCTGCACGAGGATGAACGCGACGGCGAGGACCGGCGAGAGCACCGTGAAGACCAGGGCGCAGTAGACCGCGGCGCGCAGCACGATCAGGAACGACTCCAGCACGGGCCGCTTGGTCTTGCCCTGCGCGATGGACACCACGGCCGTCCGGAGCATCTTGAAGCCCTCCAGGACGAGCAGCACGAAGAACAGCACGCTCTGGTGGCGCACGACGAACTTCTGCGTGCCCCGCCGGCTGGGGTACTGCTTGACGTCGAAGATGACGGTGCGCCGACCGATGTCCGGGTCCTTGTCCAGGTGGTTGGGGTTGCTGTGGTGCCGGTTGTGGTGGTTGACCCACCAGCCGTAACTGACGCCGTTGACGAGGTTGGCGTGGATGTAGCCGACGGCGGAGGCGGCCTTCTTGCTGCGGAACATGGCCTTGTGTCCGGCGTCGTGCCACATGAACGCCGACTGGCCGCCGCACAGCCCCATCCACAGGGCCGTCAGCAGCTGCCACCAGGAGTCGCCCAGGGCGAAGAACGCGGCGAATCCGATCAGCAGCAGGGTCGTGTTGAGCGCGAGACGGCCCACGTAGTAGCGCGGGTCGAGGTCCAGGAGACCTTCCGCCTTGACGCGTTTGAGGAGCTCGGCGAACGTCGCCGAGGCGCCGGTGCGCGGGCCGGCCGCGGAGGCGGCTGCTGCCCCGGCTTCTTGTGTGTGCGGACGCTGCATGCGTTGCTCTCCTTGGGAGAAGTGCCCGGTTCGGGCGGCGGCGCCGCTGCCCCGCGGACCTGCGGGCGCCGCGAGTCGACAGTGCTCCCGCGGGCGGTCGGGAACGCGCGGGCGTGCCCGCCCGGCGGTCCGGGAACGCCGGAGCACAGTGCGGTACTCCGCCGGGGGACCACCGGACGAACACGTGTCCAGCGTGCTGCGCCGCGCTGATGTGCCACTGATGCCGGTCTGATCGGCGGCGGCCGTCAGGCGGCGGACTCGGCGCGCAGACGTTCGTCGAGCGCCAGGACGGCGGCGTCCGCGTCGCGCGCCACGTCCTCGTCGTCGGGCGCGCCGATGACGGCCATCAGCCGCTCGACCACGGTGTGCTGGAGGACTTCGGTGCTGGTGTCGGGTCCGTTGTCGCTCATCGCTGGTTCTCCTGTTCCGTAAGACGGGTGATGCGTGAGGGCGGTGCGGGGAGGGTGAGACGCGGCGCGCCGCGACGCCGCACCCCGCCGCGGGCACGGCCGGTCCGGAGTGCCCCGCTGCGGGCGCGGCCGGTCCGGAGTGCCCCGCTGCGGGCGTGGCAAGTGACGGATCGTCAGAACGCCTTGCAGGCACGGAAGACGTGGGCGAAGGACGCCAGCGAGGCCTGCGGGCCGTCGAAGGCGACGTACTCCGGGATGACCACGTCCGGAGCCCACTTCTGCTTGTACGACAGCTGGGTCTGCGCCGGGTACAGCGCGGCCCCCTCGGCCCACAGGGCGTGCATCAGCCACTGGAACGCCGGGCTGTGACCGTCGATCTCGTGGCCGGCGTCGAGGCCGGTGAACGGGGTGAAGCCGAAGTGCAGCCACTCGACGCCCTCCGAACGGAACACCTCGATGGCGGTCGCGTTGATGGCCTCCATCAGTCCCGGGGAGCCATCCGGGACGCGCCGGCCCAGGTCGTGCATCCAGCCGGCCCGGCCGCCGTACACCGGCGAGTAGGAGATGTACGCCACGGGGCTGCCGTCGATGGTGCCGGTGAACAGCCGGCGGTGTGCCTGGGCCGGTCCGCCGATCTGGCCGACCAGGAACTCCAGTTGCCGGGCGCCGCCCTTGGAGCCGAGCCAGGCCCGGTCGATGGCGGCGATCGCGTCCTGCCAGTCGCCGGCGGGGACCTCCTGGACGACCAGGCCGTTGCGGCGGGCCCGGGAGATCTTGTTGCGCAGCTGCATGAAGCGGGTGCCGCGCAGTGTGAAGTCGGGCAGGCCGACGGCCCAGGAGGCGCCGACCTGGTTGACGGTGAAGCCGCGGCGGGCGTAGTGCTCGGCGTCGGCACGCTGGAGCTGGATGCCGACCAGGGTGCGGCCCTCGTCGCGGACGTGCCGACGGAAGGCCTCCAGGAGAGCGTCGTAGTCGTCGGGGGCGGCGAAGGGCCCTCCGAACTGGACGGCGAACCGGCCCGTGCGGCGGTACACGACGACGCCGTCGGCACCGGGCAGTGTGAAGACGTCATTTCCGCTGTTGAGGGCCAGGAACGCGCTGGGATTCTCGCTTGACGTATGGGTGCGTATCGCCTCGAGAACCGGGTTCTCCATGGCGGTCACGGTCATTGTTTTCCCCTTTCGGGAGCGTTTTCCGTCGTCCCGAGTAGAGCATCGAGGGCAGGTGCGGGAAAAGACCGGACGGGAATTCCCAGATCGAGTCAGAGAAACGTCAGCGCTTTGTCAGACCTCCCTGCCAATGTTGTTCTCGTGAACGGCACGGGAGACCGGAAGCCGGGAACGAGGAGAGGTGCCCGGAGCGGCTCATCGGGGACCAGGGAGCAATCTCACGGTCGGGCCCACAAAGCCCACGCAGGTTCGAATCCTGCCCTCTCCGCGAAAAACGGCCACGCACCAACGGCCACACCAG
>NZ_JBEZOK010000017.1:30512-194048 GCF_040706515.1 Streptomyces sp. NPDC047880
GAGGAGAGGTGCCCGGAGCGGCTCAACGGGGACCAGAGAGCAATCTCACGGTCGGGCCCACAAAGCCCACGCAGGTTCGAATCCTGCCCTCTCCGCGAAAAACGGCCACGCACCAACGGCCACACCAGGAGAGGTGCCCGGAGCGGCTCAACGGGGACCAGAGAGCAATCTCACGGTCGGGCCCACAAAGCCCACGCAGGTTCGAATCCTGCCCTCTCCGCTCGTCGCATACGCCCCGGCACCCGGCTTCCGGCGCGGCCCCGCCCACCGGCCGCGCGGCCCCGGTGCCGCACGCACCGTCGGTGAACCCCCCGCACCGGCGGACACACGCGCCCCGGCGCACCGCCCGGCACTGGGTGGTGCGCCGGGGCGCAGACACGTTCGCATCCACCACCACCCCTTCCGCTTGACCTCTGTTGTCCCGCGACCGCGCAGGTCAGCACCCTTGCCGACATGACTCGGACTCGTTCAGCAGAAAAATACCTTCCCAAAGGAATTATTCTGTGCCAGGATGGAGTCGGGAGGAAACCCCGGGGCGGAAGCCGGCCGGGAGACCGCCACGCGGCCTCGGCCGCAGAGACGGACCGCCGCGACCGGCCCCCCGACCACTCTCTGACGCACTGATCGCCAAGGGGGAAACATGCTGAGGTTCTCGATCCTCGGGGCACTGCAGATCCGCACCGCGTCGGGACCGGCCGAGATCTCCGGCGATCTGCAACGGACCCTGGTTCAGACGCTGCTGGTCAGCGAGGGCCAGTCGGTCTCCGGTGAGGCGCTGGTCGAGGAGATGTGGGGCGAGGGCGCCCCGGACAACCAGGCCAACGCCCTGCAGGCCCATGTCAGCCGGCTGCGCCGTAAGCTGCGCGGCCTGGAGCCCGATCGCACCACCTCGCGCGTCACCATCCACCCCTCGGGCTACCGCCTGACGGTCAACGAGGGGGAGCTGGACGCCGCCGAGTTCGTCAGGACGGTCCGCCAGGCCGAGACCCTCGGCTCGGGCTCACCGGAGGAGGCGGCCCGGTTACTGAGACAGGCCCTGGCCATGTGGCGGGGGCCGGTGTTCGGCGGCTTCACCGGCGGGACCCTGTGTCAGCTCGCCGGCGCCCGCTACGAGGAGTACCGCATGCGGGCCATGGAGCTCCGCTTCGACGCCGAACTACGGCTCGGCCGGCACGCCGCCGTCCTGGCCGAACTCGCCGAGACCCACACGAGCCACCCGCTCAGGGAACGCTTCTGCGAGCAGCTGATGATCGCCCTGTACTGCGCGGGCCGCCAGGCCGACGCCCTGGACGTGTTCCGCCGTATGCGCCGCCACCTCGCCGACGAACTCGGCATCGAGCCCTCCCCCGCGCTGCGGCAGGTCGAGAGCGCCATCCTGTCCCACGACCCGGCCCTGTCCGGTGACGTGCGCGCTCCCCTGCTCCAGCCCACCTGACGCCACCGGTCCCGGCGCCGCGTAAGCGGCACGTCAGCCGCTGGTCAGCACTGCCTGGAACGATCCGGATCGGAAGTGGAAACCGCCCCCGACCTTTGGAGAACCACATGACCACGAGCCAGTCGCCGGCCCGCGCCGTGACGACCCAGGGGCGTGCGGAGGCCGCGCGTCCATTACGTCTCTTCCTCGGCCTCGACGCCGTCGTGACCGGCGGCAACGGCCTCATCTACCTGTTCGCCGCGGGCCCGGTGGGGGACCTGCTCGGCCTCGACACCGGCTTCCTCCGCGGCATCGGCGTGTTCCTCACCGTCTACGGCGCACTGGTCGCCGTACTGGCCAGCCGCCCGGTGCCGTCCACCGCGGCCACCAAGGCGGTCATCGAGGCGAACCTGCTGTGGGCGGTCGCGAGCGTGGCCGCCGTGGTCTTCGGCTGGCTGGACCCGAACACCGTCGGCACCGTGTGGACCCCGCTCCAAGCGGCCGTCGTCGCGGTCTTCGCCGTGCTCCAGATGAACGGTCTGCGCCGGCTCGGCAACTGACATCCCGTCCCATCAGGGGGAGACATGAGGTCCCACGTCGCGGAGCTGGCCGGGATACGCCGCCAGGTGCTGGCCGGCCCCAGTGAGAAGGCGACGCGAGCGCAGCACGCCAAGGGCAAGCTGACCGCACGCGAGCGCATCGGCCTGCTGTTGGACGAGGGCTCGTTCCGCGAGGTCGAGCAGCTGCGCCGGCACCGGGCGACCGGATTCGGTCTGGAGGCCAGGAGGCCGTACACGGACGGTGTGATCACCGGCTGGGGCACGGTGGAGGGCCGCACGGTGTTCGTCTACGCCCACGACTTCCGGATCTTCGGGGGTGCGCTGGGCGAGGCCCACGCCACCAAGATCCACAAGATCATGGACATGGCCATCGCGGCGGGCGCACCGCTGGTCTCCCTCAACGACGGCGCCGGCGCCCGCATCCAGGAGGGCGTCACCGCGCTCGCCGGCTACGGCGGCATCTTCCAGCGCAACACCCGGGCGTCCGGTGTCATCCCGCAGATCTCGGTGATGCTCGGCCCGTGCGCCGGAGGTGCCGCCTACTCCCCCGCACTCACCGACTTCGTGTTCATGGTCCGCGAGACGTCGCAGATGTTCATCACCGGACCGGACGTCGTCAAGGCGGTCACCGGTGAGGAGATCACCCAGAACGGCCTCGGCGGCGCGGACGTGCACGCCGAGACCAGCGGCGTCTGCCACTTCGCCTACGACGACGAGGAGACCTGCATCCAGGAGGTCCGCTACCTCCTGTCCCTGCTCCCGCAGAACAACCGGGAGAACCCGCCCGCGGTGCCGTGCGACGACCCGCACGACCGTCGCTGCGACACCCTCGCCGACCTGGTCCCGGCGGACGGCAACCGGCCCTACGACATGGCGGAGGTCATCGAGGAGATCGTCGACGACGGCGAGTACCTGGAGGTCCACGAGCGCTGGGCGCGCAACATCATCTGCGCGCTGGCCCGTCTCGGCGGGCAGGTGGTGGGCGTCGTCGCCAACCAGCCCCGGGTGCTCGCCGGTGTCCTGGACATCGAGGCCAGCGAGAAGGCCGCCCGCTTCGTGCAGATGTGCGACGCCTTCAGCATCCCGATCGTCACCCTCCTGGACGTCCCCGGGTTCCTGCCCGGCGTCGACCAGGAGCACGGCGGCATCATCCGCCACGGTGCCAAACTGCTGTACGCGTACTGCAACGCCACGGTGCCGCGGATCTCCCTGATCCTGCGCAAGGCCTACGGCGGCGCCTACATCGTCATGGACAGCCAGTCCATCGGCGCCGACCTCACCTACGCCTGGCCCACCAACGAGATCGCCGTCATGGGCGCCGAGGGCGCGGCCAACGTCATCTTCCGCCGCCGGATCGCCGAGGCCGAGGACCCCGAAGCCATGCGGGCCGAGCTGGTCAAGGAGTACAAGGCGGAACTGATGCACCCCTACTACGCGGCCGAGCGGGGCCTGGTCGACGACGTCATCGACCCCGCCGACACCCGCGAGGTCCTCATCCGCTCACTGGCGATGCTGCGCACCAAGCACGCCGACCACCCCGCCCGCAAGCACGGCAACCCCCCTCAGTGACGGCACGGCCGCCCCACAGCGACGGAGGTCCCATGCTCACTCCCCCGCCCCCCATCCGCATCGAGAAGGGCCAAGCCACGGACGAGGAACTGGCCGCCCTCGCGGCCCTGCTGCTCAGCCGTGCCGCCCTGGCCGGCGTCGACGCGCAGGCGTCCACCCCCGGCACCACCTCCTGGCGCCCCCACCCCTTCCACGCCCCGCACAGCTGGCAGACGCCCTGAGCGGTGACGCGCCGAAGCGCCGGACCGGCCCCCTCCCCCCCGAGGCGGCCGGTCCGGCGCTGGGGTTCGCACCCGGTTCGCGGGCGAAGGCCGGGCCGGGTGTGTCGTACCCGAGGGCACGGGTGAACAGCACGGTGTCGCGAGCCATCGCCTCGATCGTGCCGGGTGTGACGCCGCCGGACGCGCCGACGCCGCGGTTGTCGAACGCGGGGACCCCGTTGTCCAGGACTGCGGACAGGTGGTTGAGGAGGATCAGGGGTATTTCCGTCGTCCGGGCCGAGCCGCCGGTAGGCGAAGGTCACGCCACGCACGGACACGCCGCCGACGGACTCGCCGCCCGGCGCCCCGTGTTCACCGATCTTCCATCACCACGACAGATTCGTCCCGCGGGCGCTCGAATTCCTGGAACCGTAGCCAGCCGCCGGGCAGGTCCAGGGCCCCTGTCCCGCACCCAACGAGACCGGCACCCGGAAATCCGGCACTCCGGGAGCCCCGCCGACTGCGGCTCCGCCTGCTGCCCACGGCCGGACAGCTCGTCACCACCCTCTCATGCAAGGACATCTCACGCGCTACGCGACCTTCGGCCACCGGACCGGACTGCGCGTCTCCGAGTACGCGCTCGGCACGGCGAATTTCGGCACCGGCTGGGGCGCGGGCGCCGAGCCCGACGAGGCCCGGCGGATCTTCGACCGGTTCGCCGAGGCCGGCGGGACTTTCTCGACAGCGCGGACGGCTACCAGTTCGGCGAGTCGGAGGAACTGACCGGAAAGCTGATCTCCGCCGACCGCGACCACTTCGTCCTGGCCACGAAGTTCACCCTCGGCGCCGCCCCGCAGCCGGACATCTCCAAGACGGGCAACGGCCGCAAGAACATGGTCGCCTCGGTCGAGGCCAGCCTGAAGCGCCTGGGGACCGACTACATCGACCTGTTGTGGGTGCACTTCCCCGACGAGCTCACTCCGATGGAGGAACTCCTGCGCGGGCTCGACGACCTGGTGAGCGCCGGCAAGATCCACCACACCGCGCTGTCCAACTTCCCCGCCTGGCGCGTCTCGCGCGCGGTAACCCTTGCGAACCTGAAGAACTGGGCCCCGATCGTGGGCATCCAGCACGAGTACAGCCTCGTCGAGCGCACCGCCGGCCGTGAGCTCCTACCCATGGCCGAGAGCCTCGGGCTCGGCGCAGCCCTGTGGTCCCCGCTCGGCGGCGGACTGCTCACGGGCAAGTACCGCAGCTCCGCCGAGGGGCGCCTGAGCGACCTGGGCATGGTCATCCACACCGAGAGCACCGGCCAAAAGACCGCCGTCGTCGACAACGTCCTGGCGATCGCCGAGGAGGCCGGCGTGACGCCCGCCCAGGTGGCGGTGGCCTGGGTGCGCGAGCGCGCCGCCCGCTCCGTTGCCGCGCTCGTCCCGATCATCGGCCCGCGCAGTCTCTCCCAGCTCGACGGCTACCTCGGCGCCCTCGACGTCCAGCTGACCGATGAGCAGTACAACCGCCTGGCCGAGGTCAGCGCGGTGCCGCTCGGCGTCCCCCACGAAGGGATCGCCGCCACCTTGGACCACCTCCAGGGAGGCGCCGCCGACCGCGTCACCGCCCCGGTCGTGCCGGTGGCCTGATGGGTGAACGCGGCTGAGGACGAGATGCGCCCGCGCCGCCCGTGATCGCCTTCGACAACCGCGGTGCCGGTGCGTCCCGCGGCTCCACACCCGACATGCGGCGGCTGGCCAGACGGTCTCCCACCGCTGCCCCGGCTCGGAACGACACCCGGCGCTGGAGCGCTTGACACCAAACCGGCACATCGCACCGGCGACGTACCGCGCGGACGACGGTGAGCGTCCCCAATCCTCTCCTGCGGGATCGGTGTGTCGGGGTGATCGACGAAATGCGCCTGGATACCGTCGTAGGTGGCCGTGCAGCCCGGGTCTGTCAGGCGGCGCAGGACGGCGCGGGCGCCGGGCGTCACGACAGCGATCATGTCGAAGAGCAACCGCTCCGTCCAGCCCTCCCTGAGGTCTTCCCCTCCAAGATCCTTCGGGCCCGGTCGAGGTCCAGGGCGGGGGGCCTCCGGCCAGGCGCCCACCAGCGCGCAACGGGAGCAGCAGATCACCCCTGGACGTGCTTGAGCAGGACCATTTGGTTGCGGGCCCTGGCTGCCTACGGTGAGCTGCCAGGTCACTGACCTGCACCGCTTCAGGGAGCGCCTGGCGGATCGCCTCGCCGTAGGAGCCGGAGCCGTCGCGGCAGACGTATGCGGCCCCGGAGTGCTCACGTAGCCACGCGGCCAGGGTCTGGGCGGTGCGCTCGGGCAGGACGTCGATCCGCTCGCGGGTCTCGGCGTCGATGATCGCGGTGGCGTAGCGGTGCCGGCGCTTGGGGGCGATGTCATCGATGCCGAGCACGCGCGGGACGCGCAGCGGCGGTGCCGCCCTTCGCATGGGCATGCGCAGTTCGGTCGAGCGGGAGATCGCGCGGGAGAGACGGGCGCCCGCCCGGCCCTCTAACTCCTCGACTGCGGAGCCGAGTTGGTCTGCCAGGCAGTCGGTGCGACGCTGGTAGCACTTCACGACGCCGGGAACCTGATCACGGAACGCGCGGTGCCCTTCGCCACCGGCCGTGGCGAAGGGCACCATGGTTCACCCGGGCTCCCGGGCCGCCGCGATCATGCGGGAGCCGTACGGTCTCCCTTCGGGGTGTTCATGAGCCAGAAACCGCCCCCGGCCGGTGCCCAGTGGACACCATCCAGCGCGGCCACGGCTCTTTCCAGGACCTCGTCAGCGCTTCCGGGCCACGCCTCGAAGCCGCCACCGCCGAGCTCTCCGACGATCATGAAGCCGTCCCGCACCAGATGGGTGAGGACCTCGATCGCGACGGCCCTGAAGTCGCTCCGCGACCGCTCGGCCGCTTCGCGTGCGAGCCCGATCAGCCTGTCCACGGGTACCCAGTCGCCGAGCCCCTCCACGAGGAGCTCACATACGATGACGTCCCTATTCATCCGGATTCCTATTCATCGGGAAGGTGTACCTTCATGCCCTTCCCCCCGACGGGGAAGATGTCGATCGTCTCCCCGCCGGACCTCGACGAGGTACGCCACTGGATGACCGTGCCGTCCGCCAGCTTGTACACCTCGGGGATCTTGGGCCCGCGTGCGGGCAGGCGCTCCGCGCCGGCGGTCCACTTCTCGAACGCCTTGCGCATGTCGGAGACGCTGGACATCTCACGGACGTGTGACTGCTTGCCCTTCGGGAGGGCGTCGAACTCCGACTTCCACACGCCGCACCCGTTGGCGTTGTGGACGAGCAGCGGGGTGGTGCCCGCCACCACGTAGTACGTGTGCAGGTCCGCGACGGTGAGGTTGTGGACCGTCCGGTCCTGCGCCGTCCACGCGGACACCGCGCTGACCGGTACGTGCGTCCCCGCGCTCGTGCGCAGCCACATGCCCGGCCGCAGGTCGCCCGCGGTGCCCCACACCCCGAGGTCCTCGATCCAGAAGGGGTGCCCCTCGGTCGCGGTGACCGAGGAGGTGCCGTCGTCCGTGCGCACCTCGGCCGTGACGAGTTCCTTGTCGCCGTGACCGGTGATGAGGGCCGTGACGGGCTCGGACTGTGTGCGCCCGCTCTCCGGGTCGGTGGCGAGCACCTCATCGCCCACGCGCACCCGCTCGATGGGCAGGTGCGTGCCGTCCGCCATCAGTACGGGAGTGCCGGCCGGGAAGCTGTTGCAGGGGACGGCTCCCTCGCCCTTGCGGGCCTTCTTGACGTCCTCCGCCGTCAGGAGCTTGCCGCCGGCCCTGAGCCAGTGCAGTACGGAGAGGCCGCCCAGCGCCCGCTCCTTGGCGCTGAGCTTGTCACTGGTGACCAGGTCCTTGCCGACGACGGCCTCGACGACGCCCTTGCCGTCGCCGATGCCCGGCAACAAGTCCAGCAGGAGGGACATCCGGCGCTGCTGCTCGGCGTCGTCCAGGCCCGAGGATCCGGAGCCCCAGGTGTCACCGATGTGGGAGAAGTCGAAGTCGATGTCCGGTATCTCGCGCAGCTTCTGCGCGCCCTTCTTGATCCCGGGTACGTGCTTGTTCGCCTCGTTGACGCCCCGGTTCGCCTGTGCGATGCCCGCGTTCATCTCCTTCATGCCCTTGTTGGCCTTGGAGATGCCCTTGTTCGCCTGCGCCAGGCCCTTGTTGACCTCCGCGACGCCCTCGTTCATGGTCCGCAGTCCGCGGTCCATCTGGGCGAAGCCTTCGTTCATCTGGTCGAAGGCCGCGTTGAGCTCGGCGAGGTCCTTCTCGAAGTCGAAGATGGGCTTGGCCGCGGGGTACTTGGGTGGTGTGTAATCCGGGTAGTAGTCGCCCAGCGCGATGGTGAGGATGGTGACGGCGAGGAGCGAGTCGCTCTGCGTCCCCAGCAGGTCGGTCGCCCTGCCGAGGTTCTTGCCGACCTTGTCCAGGTGCGGTTTGGCGCTCTGGAGGGTCTTGACCGCCTGTTCCAGCAGCTTCGACTGTTTTTGCGGGTCGGGTTCCTTGGCCGGGTCCAGCAGATCCTGCGGCTTGAGTGCGTGCAGCGCCTTCAGGTCCTTGTCCAGCGCGGCGAAGCCGGCACCGTGGTCCTTCATGGCGTCCTGTGTGATGAACAGGAACAGACCCACTCCGATGCCCAGTTTCACGGCTTTGCCCGCGAACTCCTTGTAGCAGCGGGGCCGTTCCAGCAGGGGCAGGCCGTCGCAGTTCGCGTACTGACGCACCTTGGCGACGATGGCCGCCAGCCGTTCCACGCGGTTGTCGCTGGCGGGCGTGGCCGCTGCGGCACTGCCCATGGATCCTGCGAAGAGGACGGACAACACGACGATGAACGTCGCGAGCCTCGATCTGAGATTGTTGTACATGACTTCCTTGGTCAGGGCCCGGCGGGTCCCCCGGCCAGGCCCTGCTCCCCGTGACGCTCTCGGTAGGGAGAGCCGTCTTGTTACTGGCGCGTAGCCATATGGTCCGGAGCACCTTAACGCATCCCCTCAAACGGCTTGCGGCCCGGCCCTCGCCACCGGCGGCGACGGGGCGCCGAGCCAGGGGTCCGCCCGGTCCGGTGCCGTTGCGGGCCGCCGTGCGGCTACCGGCGGGAAATGCCTGACGGGGCCTACCGGTTGAGCGTGGCAAGGATTCCGGGTGTCGGCCTCCGAGGAGAAGACGCTCACCCTCGGCCGGTTCGAGTTCGTGTCAAGGCCCAGACGGAACGCGGCGCCGGCGGGACGCTCGGCTACGGGCTCCTGCTGCCGAGTAACGAGGACACATTCCTCGCTGCCGGCGACAACTTCACGGTCGGCCCGCGCTCGCAGGACGGCCGGCCGATGGCCATCCCGCGAGCGGACGAGCTCGTGGTCAGCAGTGACGAACGCAGGCCTCGAAGGCGCCTCAACGGTGACGAGACCTTTTCCTGGCCCCCAGGCCTGACGAGCCATCAGAGCGAGCGTCACGACTGCTCTGCGCGGACCCGGTCAGGATCGGAGACACCACACGCCGGTCTTCCCGGTAATCATCGAACCCGCAGGTCAGACCCGTTCGCCCGGCCGCCCTGACTGATGCACAAAGAATAGCAGGTCAGAGTCCCTTTTTAGTGGGCTCAAGAATAGCCACGCACTCCACGTGCGACGTCATCGGAAACAGATCGAACGCCCGCAGCGTCCGCACCCGGTAGCCGCCGTCCCGGAAGTACCCCAAGTCCCGCGCCAGTGCCGCCGGATCGCACGCCACGTACGCGATCCGCCGGGCATTCAGCGAGGACAGATGCTCCACGGTCTTGCGGCCCGCCCCGGCCCGGGGCGGATCCAGTACGACCAGGTCGACCTCCGTGATGCCCGTACGCGGCAGCACGCTCTCGACCTTGCCCTGCTCGATGCGGACGCGCTCGAAGTCGGCCAGGTTGTGCCGCGCGTCCTCCACCGCCCGCTTGCCCGACTCGATGCCGAGGACCGCGCCCTGGTCGCCGACCCGGTCGGCGAGCGCGCCCGCGAAGAGGCCGACGCCGCAGTACAGGTCGAGCGCCATGTCGCCCTTGCGCGGCAGCAGGCCCTGCATGACCGCGGTCACCAGGGTGTCCGCGGCCTTCGGGTGGACCTGCCAGAAGCCGCCGTTGCCGACGCGGTGCGTGCGGCCGTCCGCCCGTTCGCGGACGAAGGGGCGGCCGTGGACGCGGTGGACGCCGCCGGAGCGTTCGTCCACCCGCAGGACGGAGACGGGGCGGTCGAGTTCGACGAGCGGGAGACGCGCGCCCGGCTTCGGGGTGAGGACCACCTGGCGGTCCTGGGAGCCGGTCGCAGCGATCGCCTCGACGGAGTCCATGCCCGTCCAGACCCGCTTCTCGATGCCCAGCTCGCTGACGCCCTCCGCGGCGATCATGCAGTGATCGATGGGTTCCACCTCGTGCGAGCGGTGCCGGCGCAGGCCCGCCCGGCCGTCGGCGGTGACGGCGTACTGCACGCGGGTGCGCCAGGCCGGGACCTGGCCGGCCGGCACCTTGTCGCCCTCGGCGGGCAGCACCGTGCCGTCCCAGCCGGCGTCCTCCGGGGTGAGCCCGGCGAGGCGCTGGAGCTGTTCGGCGATGACGTCGGCCTTCAGGCGCCGCTGCGCCCCGGGCTTCGCGTGCTGCCAGTCGCAGCCGCCGCAGCGGCCGGGGCCGGCGAACGGGCAGGGCTCGTCGATGCGGTCCTTGGAGGCGTCGAGCACCGTCACCGCGTCGGCGCGCAGGAACCGCGCACCCTCCTCGCCCTCCGTCACCCGCGCCACGACCCGCTCGCCGGGCAGCGCGTGCCGTACGAACAGCACCTGGCCCTCGGACGTGCGGGCGATGCAGTGGCCGCCGTGGGCGACGGGGCCGACCTCGACCTCGTACTCCTCCCCCACCAGCGACTTCCTCGGTTCTGCCTGCATGGCGGGATGACTCCAAAACACGTGAGGGGGAAGGGCCGAAACGGAAACGGCCGGACGACAGCCCACCAGTCTACGTGGCTGCCGACCGGCCGTTTCACACGAGCCGTCGTCTCAGAGAATCATCACGACTTGTGCTCGGAGGATTCCTTCGACCGCACCTGCGCGGGACCCCGCCGCACCGAGCCCGGCGCGTTCCAGTCCTGCTGCCTGCGGGCCCGCCGCTTGGCGGCCTCGGAGGACTGCAGCTGGTACGGCACCGAGGTCACCATGATCCCGGGCGTGAACAGCAGCCGGCCCTTCAGCCGCAGGGCGCTCTGGTTGTGCAGCAGATGCTCGTACCAGTGGCCGACCACGTACTCCGGGATGATCACGGACACCGCGTCGCGCGGGGACTCCTTGCGGAGGCTCTTGACGTACTCGATGATCGGCCGCGTGATCTCGCGGTAGGGCGAGTCCAGGACCTTCAGCGGTACGTCGATGCCGCGCCGCTCCCACTCCTCGCGCAGCGCCTTGGTCTCCGCCGGGTCGACGTTGACGCTCAGCGCCTCCAGGGTGTCCGAGCGCATCAGCTTGGCGTAGGCCAGGGCGCGCAGCGTCGGGCGGTGGATCTTGGAGATCAGCACGACCGAGTGGACCCGCGAGGGCCGTACGAGGTCGTCGGTGGGGCCCTCGGGTGCGGCGATCTCGGCGGCGACCCGGTCGTAGTGCTTACGGATGGCCGTCATCGTCGCGTAGAAGATCACCATGCCGAGCAGGGCGACCCAGGCCCCGTGGGTGAACTTGGTGAGCAGGACGACGACCAGCACGAGGCCGGTGAAGAAGGCGCCGAACGCGTTGATCGCGCGGGAGCGGATCATGTGGCGGCGCTTGGCCTGGTCCTTCTCGGTGGCCAGGTGGCGGTTCCAGTGCCGGACCATGCCGGTCTGGCTCAGCGTGAAGGACACGAACACGCCGACGATGTAGAGCTGGATCAGGCGCGTGGAGTCGGCGCCGTAGATCCCCACCAGCAGTCCGGCGGCGCCGGCGAGGAGCACGATGCCGTTGGAGAAGGCCAGCCGGTCGCCGCGGGTGTGCAGCTGGCGCGGCAGGTAACGGTCCTGGGCGAGGATCGAGCCGAGCAGCGGGAAACCGTTGTAGGCGGTGTTGGCCGCGAGGAACAGCACCAGCGCCGTGGCCGCGGCCAGGATGATGAACAGGAAGCTGCCCTTGCCGAAGACGGCCTCGGCGACCTGGGAGATCACCGGGTTCTGCACGTAGTCGGGGCCGAGCGGGACGCCGTTGTGGATGAGGTCCTGGGCCGGGTTCTCGGCCATGCGGACGTCGGTCGCGGCGGCCAGCGCGATGATGCCGCAGAACATGGTGACGGCCAGCAGGCCCATCATGGCGAGGGTGGTCGCGGCGTTCTTCGACTTGGGCTTCCGGAAGGCCGGGACGCCGTTGGAGATCGCCTCGACGCCGGTGAGGGCGGCGCAGCCGGAGGAGAAGGCGCGCAGCAGCAGGAAGACCAGCGCGAAGCCGGCCAGGCCCTGGTGCTCGGGCTTGATGACGTAGTCCGCCGTCGGTGCCCGCATGGTGTCGCCCAGGACCAGTCCGCGGAAGGCGCCCCACGCGATCATGGTGAAGACGCCGAAGACGAAGACGTACGTCGGGATCGCGAACAGCGAGCCGGACTCCTTCACCCCGCGCAGGTTCATCAGCGTCAGCAGCACGATCACGCCGATCGCGCAGAGCACCTTGTGCTCGACCACGAAGGGGACCGCGGAGCCCAGGTTCTCGATGCCGGAGGAGATCGACACGGCGACGGTGAGGACGTAGTCCACGAGCAGGGCGCTCGCGACCGTCAGGCCGGCCTTGGGCCCGAGGTTCGTGTTCGCCACCTCGTAGTCGCCGCCGCCGCTGGGGTAGGCGTGCACGTTCTGCCGGTAGGAGGCGACCACGGTGAACATCAGCACGACGACCGCGACGGCGATCCACGGGCTGAAGTGGTACGCCGTCACTCCCGCGATCGACAGGACCAGCAGCACCTCGCCGGGCGCGTACGCCACGGAGGAGAGCGGGTCGGAGGCGAAGACGGGGAGTGCGATGCGCTTCGGCAGGAGCGTTTCGCCCAGCCGGTCACTGCGCAGTGCGCGCCCGATCAGGATCCGTTTGGGCACGTCGGTCAGTTTGGACACAACAGAGGATCGTAGGCGTTCGATTGCCAGGTCGCCCACCCGCCACCCCCCATCGGCGTTCCGTCTGCTCTCCGAGTGAATTCAGAGGCGCATGCGGCTGAGGATTCCGCAGGTCACCCGCTTCCCATGCCTATATGACTAAGCCCCGTCCGTTTCCCGCCCGTTGCCGCCCCTGGAGGTCCCATGCACACCCCCGCCCAGCTGATCGGCGCCGTGGCCACCCTCATCGCCCTCGGAATCCTGACCCTGGCGAGTGTGCGCAGCATCAGCCGCCGCAACCACGTCTCGTCCGGGGCGCGCTAGCGTTCGGGGCCCGGCTGCTCGGACCGCTCCCGCTCCCCTCAGGTTCCGGTGCGCTCCGCCGCCCCGCCCCGCGGCTCTCGCTCTCGTGACGCACGGCGGCCGTCTGCCCGGCCGGCGCCCGGCAGGGCCTCGGCAACGCCCTCGGCTTTGCGGATACGTTGGACTCGGGCAGTTGAACGCGGCACCGCCCCCGGAGGGCATCATGGCGTGATTCCACCGGCATGATGTTGCCCGGCGACCCGCTCGCGGGTCGTGACGTGATGCCGGGCGAGCCGAGAGAGAGACATGAGCACGACATTCATGAAGCCCAGAGGGCCTGCAGGAAGCGCGGTGTGACGCGATGCATATTGTGATCATGGGTTGCGGAAGGGTGGGTTCCGCGCTGGCTCAGAACCTGGAGCAACAGGGGCACACGGTCGCCGTGGTCGACCAGGACCCCACGGCCTTCCGCCGGCTGGGCTCCTCGTTCGGCGGCCGCCGGGTCACCGGTGTCGGCTTCGACCAGGACACCCTGCGCGAGGCGGGCATCGAGGAGGCCGGCGCCTTCGCCGCCGTCTCCAGCGGTGACAACTCCAACATCATCGCCGCCCGCGTGGCCCGCGAGATGTTCGGCATCGAGAACGTCGCCGCCCGCATCTACGACCCCCGCCGCGCGGAGGTCTACCAGCGCCTGGGCATCCCCACCGTCGCGACCGTCCGCTGGACGGCCGACCAGATGCTGCGCCGCCTGCTGCCCTCCGGCGCCGAGCCGCTGTGGCGCGACCCCACCGGCGGTGTCCAGCTCGCCGAGGTGCACACCTCCACCGCCTGGGTCGGCCACAAGATCAGCCGGATCCAGGAGGAGACCGGCGTGCGCGTCGCGTTCCTGACCCGGCTCGGCGAGGCGGTCCTGCCCACCTCGCAGACGGTGCTGCAGGAGGGCGACCTGGTGCACGTGATGATGCGCACCGACGAGGTCGACAAGGTCGAGGCGGCGTTCGCCAAGGGTCCCGAAGAGGAGGGCGGTCACTGATGAGGGTCGCCATTGCCGGAGCCGGCGCCGTCGGCCGCTCGATCGCGGGCGAACTGCTGGAGAACGGCCACGAGGTCCTCCTGATCGACAAGGCGCCGACCGCCATCTCGGTCGAACGCGTCCCGCAGGCCGAGTGGCTGCTCGCCGACGCCTGCGAGATCACGTCCCTGGACGAGGCGGCGCTCCAGCGCTGCAACGTCGTGATCGCCGCGACCGGCGACGACAAGGTGAACCTGGTCGTCTCGCTCCTGGCCAAGACGGAGTACGGCGTCCCCCGCGTCGTCGCCCGGGTGAACAACCCCAAGAACGAGTGGCTGTTCAACGAGTCCTGGGGCGTGGACGTCGCCGTCTCCACCCCGCGTCTGATGTCGGCCCTGGTGGAGGAGGCGGTGAGTGTGGGCGACCTGGTCCGCCTGCTCCGCTTCAGCCACGGCGACGCCAACCTGGTCGAGCTGACCCTGCCGGAGGAGTCGGCTCTGGCCGGTACGCAGGTCGGCGACGTCGACTGGCCGCAGGACACGTCCCTGGTGACGATCATCCGCGGCAACCGCGTCCTGACCCCGTCCCGGGAGGACTCCCTGGAGGCGGGCGACGAGCTGCTCTTCGTGGCCGCCCAGGCCCGCGAGGAGCAACTGGAGGACCTGCTGTCGGTACGTCGCGACGCGGCGAGCTGAGCCGGTCTCCGGGCGAAGGGAAGCGAACGGACTAGGGGCGTCCCGTGTGCTCGGGACGCCCCTGTCCGTCAGCGGTGGAGGGTCACTGCTCCGCGGACCGTGCGGCGGCCTGCCGCTCGCGCTCCTCGGCCGCCTTCTCCTCCGCCTCCATCTCCGCGAACACGTCGATGGGCGCGGGCGCCTTCGCCAGGAACACCCACGTCAGGTACACCGCGAGCAGGAACGGCGGGATCTTCAGGGCGACCAGGACCCAGCCCAGCTGCGTGGTGTCGGCCCACCAGTACAGCGGGAAGAGGATCGCGCACTTGGCGAGCAGGATCGCGCCCCACGCGTAGCTGGCCTTCGCGTACGCCTTCTTGCGGCCCGGGTTCCGCGTGCGCCAGGAGAGGTTCTCCTTGAAGACCGGGCCGAGGATCAGCCCGATCAGCGGCACGCCGCACAGGGTGGTGATGATGTAGGCGAGGCCCAGTCCCAGCGTGTAGAGCATGCCGGGCAGGTAGAAGTCCTTGGCGTTGCCGGTCATCATCGCGAAGACGACACCGAAGGCCACGCCGAAGACACCGCTGAAGGCGTGCTTGACGGTGTCCTTCATCACCAGCCGGACCACGACCAGTACGAGCGACACGGCCAGCGCCGCGATCGCCGACAGGTGCAGGTCCTTGTTGATCGTGTAGATGGTGACGAAGAGGAGACCGGGAACGACCGTCTCCACCATGCCCCGCACGCCGCCGAACGCCTCGAACAGGGCGGCCTCGGTCACCGCCCGGGCGTCGTCCGCAGATGTCTCTTCGGTCGGCTTGTCGAGCGACGTCACCGGCTACTCCCGTCCGAGGGGTCTCAGTTCGTACTTGGGATTGAACAGCACCCGGCGGCCCCGGCTCATCGAGATCCGGCCCGATGCGATCAGCTTGCGCCCGGGCTCTATCCCCACGATGGAGCGCCTGCCGAGCCACACCACGTCCAGCGCGGCGGAGCCGTCGAACAGCTCGGCCTCCAGGGCGGGGACTCCGGCGCGCGGCCGAAGGGTGACCGTGCGCAAGGTACCAGTAACCGTCACTATCTGGCGGTCCTGACAGTCGCCGATCCGGATGCAGCCGGCCGTCTCGGTGTCCTCCCGCAGTTCCTCGGACTCCAGGTCCTCCTGCGACGAGGAGAGCCGGTCGAGCATGCGCCGGAACCGGCCCACCGGCTTTTCGGAACGAGGAACAGCACTCATATCTGAAGCGTACCGGGGCGTGCCGACATCTCCGTAGTCCTGTGGTGACCACCCCCGTTGACCAGGCACGGCCCACTTCCCGAAGCGACATCCCATCCCCGGCTACGCGATACCGCATCCCCCCGGGGGCGGCACCCCCCCGGACCCCCGGCCGTCGGTCGCGCCCCTCACTTCTCGAAGCGATACCCCATCCCCGGCTCCGTGATGAAGTGCTTCGGGTGTGAGGGATCCGCCTCCAGCTTCCGTCGCAACTGCGCCATGTACACGCGCAGATAGTTCGTCTCCCTGCCGTACGACGGCCCCCACACCTCCTGGAGCAGCTGCTTCTGCCCGACCAGGCGGCCGGTGTTGCGCACCAAAACCTCCAGCAGGTGCCACTCCGTGGGCGTGAGCCGCACGTCCTTGCCGCCCCGGTCGACCTTCTTCGCGGCCAGGTCGACGGTGAACTCACCGGTGTCGACGATCACATCGCCCTCGCCCCGGGCCGGCTCGGCCCGGCGCACCGCGGCCCGCAGCCTGGCCAGCAGCTCGTCCATGCCGAACGGCTTGGTGACGTAGTCGTCGGCTCCCGCGTCCAGCGCCTCGACCTTCTCGTCGGAGGAGTGCCGGGCGGACAGCACCAGGATCGGCACCCGGGTCCAGCCCCGCAGTCCCCTGATCACCTCGACGCCGTCCATGTCGGGCAGACCGAGGTCGAGGACGACCACGTCGGGGAGACGGGCGGCGGCGAGCCGGAGGGCGGTGGCCCCGTCGTGGGCCACGTCGACCTCGTAGGTGCGTGCCTTGAGGTTGATCTCGAGGGCGCGCACGATCTGCGGCTCGTCGTCGACCACCAGGACGCGGGTCATGAGGCCTGCCTTTCCGGTTCTGTCGCGCGGTGAGGCTCCGGACGCATTCCCGCCGCGCGAAGGGTGAGGACCATGGTCAGCCCGCCGCCGGGGGTGTCCTCGGCGTTCAGGGTGCCGCCCATGGCCTCGGCGAAGCCGCGCGCCACGGCGAGCCCGAGGCCCACCCCGGCGCCGCGCGGGGCGTCGCCGTGGCGTTGGAACGGTGCGAAGATGCGGTCCTTGGCCGCGTCGGGGACGCCCGGCCCCCGGTCGACGACCCGCACCTCGACCCGGTCGGCGAGCGCGCTGGCGGCAACCAGCACGGGCGTACCGGGCGGAGCGTACTTGACGGCGTTCTCCACGAGGTTGGCGACCGCCCGCTCCAGGAGTCCGGGGTCGACGGCGACCATGGGCAGGGTCTCCGGGACGTCCAGGTCGGCACTGCCCTCGGGCACGCCCCCGAGCGCCATCGGCACGACCTCGTCCAGGTCGATCTCGCGGATCAGCGGGGTGACGGTGCCGGTCTGGAGGCGGGACATGTCCAGCAGGTTGCCGACCAGGTGGTCGAGGCGGTCGGCACCCTCCTCGATGCCTTCCAGCAGCTCGGACCGGTCCTCCTCGGACCATGCGACGTCCTCGGTGCGCAGAGAGGTCACGGCCGCCTTGATGCCGGCGAGCGGGGTCCGCAGATCGTGGCTGACCGCGGCCAGCAGCGCCGTGCGGATGCGGTTGCCCTCGGCGAGCGCGCGGGCCCGGTCGGCCTCCTCCCGGAGCCGGCGGCGGTCCAGGACGACGGCGGCCTGGGCGGCGAAGGCGGCCAGCACCCGGCGGTCCTCCGCGGGCAGCACCCGGCCGGTGAGCGCCAGGGCCATGTGGTCCCCGACGGGCATGTCCACGTCCGCCTGGTCGGGCCGCTCGACGGGACGCCCCGGGCCGGCACGTCCGGCGCAGGTCCAGGGCTCGATGTCGTTCGCCCGTTCCAGCAGGGCCGCCGACTCCATGCCGAAGGTCTCCCGCACCCGTTCCAGCAGGTCCTCCAAGCCGGTCTCGCCGCGCAGCACGTTGCCCGCGAGGAAGGACAGGATCTCGGACTCCGCCCGCAGCCGGGCCGCCTGTTGCGTGCGGCGGGCGGCCAGGTCGACCACGGAGGCCACCGCCACACCGACCGCAACGAAGATCACGATGGCGACGATGTTCTTCGGGTCGGCGATGGTCCAGCGGTGCAGCGGCGGCGAGTAGAAGTAGTTCAGCAGCAGGGAGCCCACCGCCGCCGAGGCGAGGGCGGGCAGCAGTCCGCCGAGCAGGGCCGCCGCCACCGTCAGCGCAAGGAACAGCAGCATGTCGTTGGCCAGGCCGAGGTCGACGGTGCTCAGCAGCACCGTCAGGACCGGGGGTCCGACGATTCCGGCCAGCCAGCCCCACGCCCGCCGGGACCGCCCGAGCCGGGCGCCGCGAGCCACCGGCAGTCCGCGGCCCTTGGCGACCTCGTCGTGGGTGACGATGTGCACGTCCAGATCGGGGCCGGACTCGCGGGCGACGGTGGCTCCGACGCCGGGTCCGAAGACGTACTGCCAGCTCTTGCGGCGCGAGGAGCCCAGCACGATCTGGGTGGCGTTCACGCCCCGGGCGAAGGCGAGAAGCGCGGCCGGTATGTCGTCGCCGACGACGTGATGGAACGTTCCGCCGAGGTCCTCGACCAGGGTCCGCTGCATCGCGAGCTCCTTGGGCGAGGCCGAGGTCAGCCCGTCGCTGCGGGCTATGTAGACGGCCAGCACCTCGCCGCCGGCGCCCTTCTCCGCCAGCCGGGCGCCCCGGCGGATGAGCGTGCGGCCCTCGGGACCGCCGGTCAGACCGACCACGATCCGCTCGCGCGAGCCCCAGATCTTCGACACCCGGTGCTCGCTGCGGTACCGGGTGAGGTGGGCGTCGACCCGGTCGGCCACCCACAGCAGCGCCAGCTCGCGCAGCGCGGTCAGGTTGCCGGGGCGGAAGTGGTTCGACAGGGCGGCGTCGACCTTGTCGGGCTGGTAGACGTTGCCGTGCGCCAGCCGCCGCCGCAGGGCCTCGGGCGTCATGTCGACCAGCTCGACCTGGTCGGCCCGGCGGACCACCTCGTCCGGCACGGTCTCCTGCTGCCGCACCCCGGTGATCGACTCGACGACGTCGCCGAGGGACTCCAGATGCTGGATGTTGACGGTGGAGACCACGTCGATGCCGGCGGCGAGCAGTTCCTCCACGTCCTGCCAGCGCTTGGCGTTGCGGGAGCCCGGGACGTTCGTGTGGGCGAGTTCGTCCACCAGGGCCACCTGGGGGCGGCGGGCGAGGACGGCGTCGAGGTCCATCTCGGGGAAGACGCCGCCGCGGTACTCCAGCTCCTTGCGCGGCACCTGCTCCAGGCCGTGCAGCATCACCTCGGTGCGGGGCCTGCCGTGGTGCTCGACGAAGGCCACCACGCAGTCCGTGCCCCGGCCCACGCGGCGGTGGGCCTCGGACAGCATCGCGTACGTCTTGCCGACACCCGGCGCCGCGCCGAGGTGGATCCGAAGCTTGCCGCGTGCCATGGCCCCATTGTCTTCCGGTGGTGTGCCGACTGCGCCGCGTCGACCCTACGACCGGAAGGCACGGTGTCCGGGCTTTCTGCCCGGCTCCGGGGCGCACTTTGACGGAACTCTGACGCGGACCGGCGGGCGGGACCGGGCGCCGGGGTCCCCGCCCGGCGTCCGGTCGTCAGGGGGTCAGGCGGGGTTGTCGCCCTGGGTGAGGGTCTCCCAGGCGACGAAGAGGTTGTTGCTGCCGGCCGGGCGGCCCTGCAACGTCAGCGTCCCGGTGTTGGTCATGGCGTGTCCGAGACGGTTGGCCAGGGCGTTGTGGCCGACCTCCGTGACCGGCCCGAGCCCGAGCTTCAGCGAGCCGCCGCACAGCCGGCCCTCGGCACCGGCACCGAGCTGGTACTTGGCGTGGAACCCGAGCCCGTGCCGCAGCCGCTCGCCCACATCGGTGCCGTAGAGGTCCTGGCCCTGGACGCGGCTGGTCTCGGCGACGTGCGAGATGGCAGAGAGGCCGTAGCCGGTGTGGGTGAAGTCGCGGCAGGTCTCCTGGCTGAGGCCGTTCACAAAGGTCGACTGCCCCTGCCAGAACTTGACGATCTTCTCCCGGGTGTTCAGGTTCTGGCTCGGCACGGTCTTCGGCAGCGCGCCGTCGGACTCCAGGTAGACGTAGGCGGCCGTGCGCGTGCGGAACTTCGCCATGGCCTTGTCGTACGACGCCTTGTCCTCCAGGAAGACGGAGATGCCGACGGCGGCCTCCATCATCGACAGCTCCCAGTTGCCGTTGGAGTGGGAGCCGTTGATGATCTCGGGCAGGTAGACGGTGCGGAGCATGGTGGCGAAGCGGCCGGAGTTCACCCAGGGGCCGGTGTAGGTGTACTTGATGATCTCGGCGGCCTTCGGCCAGGAGGAGCCGGCCCAGCCGGTCTGCAGGGGCGCGTTGCTGTTGGTGTGATCCCTGATCACGGCGGACCAGGCGTCCATGAGCTCGATGGCCTTGCGGGCGTGCCGTTCGTCGCGGGTGAGGTACCAGGCGAGGGCGTGGGTGTACGCGGCGATCGCGTCCTCGCGCTCGTCGGTACAGCCGAGGTCGGGGTTGGAGTACGAGCCGCATTCGACGACCGCCCGGGGCCTGGGCGTGCGGTTCAGGTCGGCGTACTTGCTCGCCATCATCCGGTCGAAGGCGCCCTTCCAGGGCTGGGCGCCGGCGTTGACCTTGGACCGGGCGAAGTCCAACTGGCCCTGCGAGACGGTGACTCCGGGGTGGACGAAGGTGGCGGGAGCGCTGGGTGCGGCGTCGGCGGGCCAGGCGAGGACACCGGCGACGAGGGCGGCCGCGGCCGCGAGGAGGGCGGTTCTGCGCATACGCGGGGGGCCTTCCGTTCTCGTATGTGAACGTGAAGCGCCTTTATGAACAGACGCGTTGGACGGAGACGGTAGGTACAGACCAATGGACCGTCAAGGTCCCTCGCATGAGTTCCGCGCAAGGGGTCAGAGGCCCGCGCATGAGTGCCTGCGCGTTGAGGTCCTGCGCATGGGGCCCCTCGCATGAGGTCCCGCGCATGAGAAAGGGCCGCACCCCCGGCGGGATGCGGCCCCGGTGTCTCTGTGTGCTCAGCGGACCTCGGTGATCTCCGGTCCGCGCTGGAGCTGGCCCATTCCACCGGCGAAACGGGAGCCCTCCTCCTGCTGGACACCCTCGGGGACCATCTGGGCGTCGTTCGGCAGCTTCAGGACGATCGGATCGCGGGGCGCCATCGGGCCCTCGCCGCGGACCACGACCGTGTCCCGGAAGATCTGCTCGAGCAGCCCGGCGGCCTGCGGCTGCACCGCACCCTGGCCCGAGATGACCCCGCGCAGGAACCAGCGGGGGCCGTCCACACCGACGAACCGCACGACCTGGAAGCCGCCGGTGCCGTCCGGCAGCTGCACGGGCACCTGGGCGCGCAGCTCCCAGCCCAGTGGTCCCTCGACCTCGTCGACGATGCCGCCCTGCTGAGTGATGCCGGTGCCGATCTCCTCGCGCACCTCACCCCAGATGCCCTCGCGCTTGGGCGCGGCGAAGCCCTGCAGCTGGATGGCGCTGTCGCGCAGCACGACCGTCGCCGCCACGATCGCGTCGCCCGCGACCTCGACCCTGAGCTCCATGCCGTCGACGCCCGGCACGAACAGACCGCCCAGGTCGACCCGGCCTTCACCCGGGTCACGGACCTCGGAGCTGTCCCAGGGGCCGTCGGGGCGCGGCGCAGGCTCCAGCCTCAGGCGCTCGCGCTCTTCGTCCGCCTCGGTGTCGACACCGTCGACGACCTGCTCGGTCTCGCCGGCCGCGTCCTCGGCGGCATCCCTCTTCTTGCGACGTCCGAACACGTCACTGTCCTTCCCGGTCGGATACGACCGAAGCGTATCGATTCCCACCCGCCTGACCGCCCACGGCGGCCTGACCGCTTGTGCCGCTCGTCCCGCCCACCGCGGCGTGGCCTCCGGTGGACCCGAAGCCCCCCTCGGCCCGCGCGGAGCCGGGAAGTTCCGCCACCTCCTGGAAGCGGACCCTCTCGACCTGCTGGACCACCAGTTGGGCAATCCGGTCGAAGCGCTCGAACCGCACGGCCTCGCGCGGGTCGAGATTCACCACGATCACCTTGATCTCCCCACGGTACCCGGCATCAACCGTCCCCGGGGCATTCACCAGGGCGACGCCGCAGCGAGCGGCCAGACCGGATCGCGGGTGCACAAAGGCCGCGTACCCCTCGGGCAGCGCCACAGACACGCCTGTGGGCAGTACGGCCCGTTCGCCCGGCTCCAGTTGGCACGCCTCAGTGGTGCGCAGATCGGCTCCGGCGTCCCCGGGCTGCGCGTACGACGGAAGCGGCACCTCCGGATCGAGGCGCCGGATCAGTACGTCCAGCGGCGGCCGGACCCCGGGGCTCGCGGGAGCCACGGGGCTGCCCGGGCCTGCGGTAACCAAGGGGCTGACAGTTTCTGCGGTACCCAAGGGGCTGACGGTTTCTGCTGCGCTCCCGGCGCGCACAGAACATTCCGCGCTCACGGGTTCACCTCGAAGGCCCGGGCACGCCGGATCTGGTCCGGGTCGCTCATGGCCGCCTGGATCTCCTCCTGGCGGCCGTGGTCGACGAAGTGGTCGACCTTCACCTCGATGAAGAGGGCCTCGGCGCGCACCGCCACGGGCCCGTCGGGGCCGCCGACGCGTCCGGTCGCGGTGGAGTAGATCTTCCGCCCCGCCACGGCCGTCACCTCCGCCTCCAGGTGCAGGGTCGTGCCGACGGGCACGGGCCGCACGAAGTCGGTCTCCAGCCGCCCCGTCACCGCGATCGTGCGCAGCAGCCAGTTCAGCGAGCCGAGGGTCTCGTCCAGCGCGGAGGCGAGCACGCCGCCGTGCGCGAGGCCAGGGGCCCCCTGATGGGCGGGCTGGACGGTGAACTCGGCGGCGAGCGACACGCCCTCACCGGCCCGCGCCTCCAGGTGCAGCCCGTGCGGCTGGTCGCCACCACAGCCGAAACACTCGCCGTAGTGCGCGCCGAGGAGCTCACCGGGCGCGGGCGCGTCCGGGTGCCGCACCGGTTGCACGGCGTCGGCCGGGGGCTGAAGAGCCGGGGAAGTACCACTCACAGCCGGAGACCTTACCCGCGCGTCGGCCCCTTCCGGACACCGTGTCAAGCTTGGCTCCATGCAGCTCTCCGCCGCCCCGTACGAAGAACGCCTCACCGCCCCGCGGACCTGGTGGCTGATCTCGTTCCTCGTGGGCGTCTCGATGGCCCTGATCCTGCTCCCCTTCGGCACGCTGCCCATGCTGGGCGGCCTGGCCGGGGGCACCGCGGTCGCGGCCGTCGCCGCGAGTTCCTACGGCTCCGTGCGCATCCGCGTGGTCGGCGACTCCCTGATCGCGGGCGAGGCGAAGATCCCGCTGGCGGCGCTGGGCGAGGCAGAGGTGCTGGACCGGGAGGAGGCCCGCGCCTGGCGCACCCACAAGGCCGACCCGCGCGCCTTCCTCCTGCTGCGCGCGTACATCCCCACGGCCCTGCGCGTGGAGGTCACGGACCCGCAGGACCCGACTCCGTACCTGTACCTGTCCACGCGCGAGCCGGAGCGCCTGGCGGAGGCGCTGCGGGCGGCGAAGCCGTAGCACACCCGCGCGGGACGTCACCCGCCCAGCGTGTTGACGCCCCCCGGCCCGGCCCCGGTCGCGCACTCACCGTCCCGGTACCGTCACCGCGCTTGTCATCTCGGCACCGTCACCGCGCTTGTCATCTCGGCACCGTCACCGCGCTTGCCTTCTCGGCACCATCGCCGCGCCCGACGTCTCAGCGCCCGCCGCCGCGTCCGCTGTCGTGTCCGCCATCATCGCGCACTCGGCACCGCCGCCGCGCCCAGCGTCTCCGCGCCGTCGCCGCGTCCAGCGGCTCAGCGCCGCCATCGCCGCACCCGCCGTCTCAGCGCCCGCCGAAGCGTCCGCTGTCCTGTCCGCCGTCGTCGCGCCGGCGGCCCTCGTGGCGGCCCAGGGGGTCGTGCGTGATCTCGCCCATCTCCAGGGCGTCCGCCGGACGTTCCAGCGTGGGGAGCGCCTCCAGTGCCTCCCAGGGCACCTGGATCTTGCGCAGGTCCCGGCGGATCCGCCCGGCGAGCTTTCTCGTCTCGCCGCGGTTCATGGCCGCGCCCACCGCGGCACCCACCATGAAGGGCATCAGGTTCGGCATGTTGCGGAGCGTGCGCTTCATGATCCGCTGCCGCAGGTCGCGCTTCATGCGGCTGTTCAGCGCCGTACTGAGGGTCGACGGCTTGGACGCGTCGATCCCTCGCTCCCCCGACCAGGAGTCGAGGTACGCGGTGCTGCGCTGTTTGAGGTTGCCCGGCGGCCGTACGCCGTAGACCTCGTGGAGCTCGGCGATCAGCTTCAGCTCGATCGCGGCGACGCCGGTGACCTCGGCGGCCAGTTCCGTCGGCATCGCCGGGGGCACGGGGAGCATCGCGGCCGCGCCGATTCCGGCTCCGACCGTCGCCGTCGCCTTCGCGGCGCCCGCCACCAGCTTGTCCGCCAGCTCCTCGGGGCCGAGGCCCGGGAACTGCCTGCGCAGGGTCGCCAGGTCCCGTACGGGGACGCGCGGGGCCAGCTCGATGATCCGGTCGGCGAGATAGGCGAGTCCGGCACGGGCCCGGTCGCCGCCCTTGCGGGCGCCTTCCCTGGCGCGATCCCGGATCGTCCCCGCCCGCCGTCTCGCGACGGGTGCGGGGACGTCCACGGCCGCCGGGAGGTCACCCCGGTCCGCTGCCGGTTCGAGCGAGGCCGTCTCCGGACCGGTTGAGCCTCGCTCGTCGTCACGCGCGCCGTGCCGCGGGCCGTCGATCGGCCCTTCGTCCGCTTTTCGCTTGGAGAAGCGGCGCTTCCAGGGAGGGGTCGAGCCAGTCACGGCCGACCCGTCCTCAGTCGCAGTCGCGGCAGATCGGCTGACCGTTCTTCTCGCGGGCCAGCTGGCTGCGGTGGTGCACCAGGAAGCAGCTCATGCACGTGAACTCGTCCTGCTGCTTCGGGAGCACCCGGACGGCCAGCTCCTCGTTCGAGAGGTCGGCTCCGGGCAGCTCCAGGCCTTCGGCGGCCTCGAACTCGTCGACGTCCACGGCGGAAGCCGACTTGTCGTTCCTCCGGGCCTTCAGCTCTTCGAGGCTGTCCGAGTCGACGTCGTCGTCGGTCTTGCGTGGGGTGTCGTAATCGGTGGCCATGGTCGCTCTCCCCCTCTGGGTGTCTGCGGTGTCTCCAGCGCACGTAACGCGTGAGAGGCCGGACTTGTGCCCGACCTGAGGCGGAGATTTTGCCTCACATCAAGGTCTGTTACTCAATCGACACCCAACCGGACTCCTGACGAGTGATCGGCTTGGATGGCGATGGGGACCGTACACGGTCCGAATGCTGCACGCCAAAGGCGTCTCACCGTGTACTTCCCGTGATCAAGACCCCCGAAAACCGGGATTTTCCCGGCTTTACGACAGCGTGCATGATCACGGAGAGTAGATGGCCGGAAAGGCGTCCCTGTGATCGATCACACACGGCGCACGCGCGGCGAAGCATAAGAAATTCCGCGTAAAGCGAACATCCCCGCGTGTCTCCGAGTTGATCGGCGACATGATCTCAGATCGGCAGCGTGACGCGCATGACGAGTCCACCCCCCTCACGCGGCTGGGCATAGATGTGCCCGCCGTGCGCCCGGGCCACCGACCGGACGATGGAGAGTCCGAGCCCCACGCCCTTGTCGCTGCCCGTGCGCTCCGTGCGCAGCCGCCGGAACGGCTCGAAGAGGTTGTCGATCTCGTAGGCCGGCACGACCGGGCCGGTGTTGGAGACCACCAGGACCGCCTGGCCGTGCTGGACGTCGGTCGTGACCTCGACCCAGCCGCCCTCCGCCACGTTGTAGCGCACGGCGTTCTGCACGAGGTTGAGCGCGATCCGCTCCAGCAGCACGCCGTTGCCCTGCACGACCGCAGGTTTCTGCTCGCCACGGATCGCGACGCCCTTGCTCTCGGCCTCGCCGTGCACCTGGTCGATGGCCTGCGAGGCGACCTCGGCGAGGTCCACGGGGCCCCGCTCGACGATCTGGTTGTCGCTGCGGGCGAGCAGCAGCAGGCCCTCGACGAGCTGCTCGCTGCGCTCGTTGGTGGCCAGCAGCGTCTTGCCGAGCTGCTGCAGCTCCATGGGGGCGTTCGGGTCGGACAGGTGCACCTCCAGGAGGGTGCGGTTGATCGCCAGTGGCGTCCGCAGCTCGTGCGAGGCGTTGCCGACGAAGCGCTGCTGGGCCGTGAAGGCGCGCTGCAGCCGCTCGAGCATGTCGTCGAAGGTGTCCGCCAGCTCCTTGAGCTCGTCGTCCGGGCCGTCCAGCTCGATCCGGCGGGACAGGTCGGAGCCCGCCACCGCCCGGGCGGTACGGGTTATCCGGCCCAGCGGCGACAGGACGCGGCCGGCCATCGCGTAGCCGAAGGCGAAGGCGATGACCGCCAGGCCCAGCAGCGCCAGCAGCGAGCGGCTGAGCAGGTCGTCCAGGGCGTGCCGGCGCTGCTCGTTGACGCACGTGTTCATCGCGTCGTTGAACTCGCTCGGCGACGCCTGGTCGGGCAGGTTGCAGATGTCGCTGGTGACCTTGCCCTCGACGATCTTGAACGGCAGGTCGCTGCCCACGTGCAGCGCCTGCGCGGCCAGCAGGTAGATGATCGACAGCAGCAGGATGCCGGCGATCAGGAACATGCCGCCGTAGAGCAGCGTGAGCCTTATGCGGATGGTCGGGCGCAGCCACGGGAAGGGCGGTACGGGCCTTCTGGGGTCCCAGGTGGGCTTGGGGGGCGCCTGCGGGGGCGCGGGGGTCGCTGCCACGGGGGATCAGATCCGGTAGCCCGAGCCGGGGACGGTGACGATGACGGGGGGCTCGCCCAGCTTGCGGCGCAGGGTCATGACGGTCACGCGCACGACGTTCGTGAACGGGTCGGTGTTCTCGTCCCAGGCCTTCTCCAGGAGCTGCTCCGCGGAGACGACGGCGCCCTCGCTGCGCATCAGCACCTCCAGGACCGCGAACTCCTTGGGGGCGAGCTGCACCTCGTGGCCGTCACGGAAGACCTCGCGCCGGTTGGGGTCGAGCTTGATCCCGGCGCGCTCGAGGACGGGCGGCAGGGGCACGCTGGTGCGCCGGCCGAGGGCGCGCACCCGCGCGATGAGCTCACTGAACGCGAACGGCTTGGGCAGGTAGTCGTCGGCACCGATCTCCAGGCCTTCGACCCGGTCGCTGACGTCGCCGGAGGCCGTCAGCATCAGCACGCGCGTGGGCATGCCCAGTTCGACGATCTTGCGGCAGACGTCGTCACCGTGCACGACGGGGAGGTCGCGGTCGAGGACGACCACGTCGTAGTCGTTGACTCCGATGCGCTCCAGGGCGGCCGCACCGTCGTACACGACGTCGACGGCCATGGCCTCCCGGCGCAGTCCGGTGGCCACCGCATCGGCGAGCAGTTGCTCGTCCTCGACGACGAGTACGCGCACGTAACTGGTCCTTCCTCATGTCCACCCGCGTGGCCCTGCACGGGCGCACGTGGGCAGGGGTCTTCGACGGTGCCTTGGTGTGTTGCCCTCCATCCTGCCCTTTTCGGCCATAAGTCGGAGGTAAGGCGGGTGAGGAGGCCGTGACCCGAGAGGGAATACGAGATTTTCTCCTCCGGTTAGGTTTCCACGGAAGGGAGCTTGGGGAGGACGGCTTTACATCCCACGATCACGCTCTGCTGGCGCCGCACCACCATGCGGTGCGCATCAATCCGCTTGCCGCAGGGTGGGCGTGGGTGCCCGGCACCGTCGCCGCCCGGCCGAGCGGCGCTGGGCATCCACATGCGGCGTGATCGTCCCTTCCGAACGGCACACCCCCGTGCCATCGACCCACGACCCAGGACGAGGGGGCGCAGCATGGACGCATTCACCGCAGGACTTCTGCAGCGCATAAGGGCGACCGAGTCCGATCTGTCCCGGGCTCGAGACGAGGGCGACGAGTTCCTCGTCGACGTGGAGCAGGGCGAGCTCGACGACCTGCACCGTCTCGCCGCCGAGCACGGTGTGCAGGTCGGCGCGACGAGCGTCTGATCAGGCCTTACGCGACGGGCCCCGGCGAATCCAGCGCCGGGGCCCGTCGCGTTGTCGTAGGGGCCGTTCAGCTGACGTTCAGTGCGTCGTCGTCGCGCGGTGCGGTCCGGCCGCCCGCTCAGTCGTGCCAGGCTCCGAAATCCTCCAGGAGTCGCTGGAGCGGCTCGAAGACGCCGGGGGTACCCGCGACCGCCAGATCGCCCGACGGGCGCTCTCCGGGGCGTCCACCGGTCTGCGCACCCGCCTCCCGGGCGATCAGGTCCCCCGCCGCGAGGTCCCACGGGTGCAGGCCGCGCTCGTAGTAGCCGTCGAGGCGTCCCGCGGCCACGTCGCACAGGTCGACCGCGGCCGAGCCGCCGCGCCGGATGTCGCGCAGCAGCGGGATCAGCCGCTGGGCCACGTCGGCCTGGTGGGCGCGGACGGCGGCGACGTAATTGAAGCCCGTCGACACCAGGGCCTGGTCCAGGGGCGGCGCGGGGCGGCAGGCCAGCCGGCGCTCACCCTCCCAGGCGCCGGTGGCCCAGGCGCCGCGGCCGCGCACCGCGTGGAACGTCTCGCCGCGCATCGGGGCCGTGACGACTCCGACGACGGTCTCGCCGTCCTGCTCGGCGGCGATGGAGACGGCCCAGGTGGGCAGCCCGTACAGGTAGTTCACGGTGCCGTCGAGAGGGTCGATCACCCAGCGGACGCCGCTCGTACCCTCGGTGGAGGCGCCCTCCTCGCCGAGCACGCCGTCGTCCGGGCGGCGCTCGGCGATCAGACCCGTGATCAGCTTCTCCGCCGCGATGTCCATCTCGGTCACGACGTCGATGGGACTGGACTTGGTCGCGGCGACCGCGAGGTCGGCCGGACGTCCGTCCCTCAGCAGCGCGCCGGCGCGGCGGGCGGCTTCCTGGGCGAGGTCGAGCAGGTCCGTGTGCAGGGGGTCGGTCACGGGGCTCCTCACGCGTAGGTGCTGTCGGCGCCCGCGGCGGCGGGCCGGGCGGCGCGGGCCGGGCAGCAGCCGACCGGGCAGAGGTTGTGGCTCGCCCCGAGGGTGCCCAGGGCGCATGGGGTGACGTCCTGCCCGCGCTCGACGGCGGCGCGCTCCACGACGAGATCACGGATCGCCGCGGCGAACCTGGGATCGGCGCCGACGGTGGCCGAGCGCCGCATCGGCAGGCCGAGTTCCTCGGCCCTGGCCTTGGCCTCCGTGTCGAGGTCGTAGAGGACCTCCATGTGGTCGGAGACGAAACCGATCGGGGCGATGACGACCGCCGGGACGCCGGCCGCGTGCCGCTCGTCGAGGTGGTCGCAGATGTCGGGCTCCAGCCACGGGATGTGCGGGGCGCCGGAGCGGGACTGGTAGACGAGCTGCCAGGGGTGATCGACGCCGGTGCGCTCACGGACGGCGTCGGCGATCTGCTGCGCCACGTCCAGGTGCTGTTTCACGTAGGCGCCGCCGTCGCCGTGTTCTTCGACGGGGCCGGAGGTGTCGGCGGAGGCCGTCGGGATCGAGTGGGTGGAGAAGGCGAGGTGCGCCCCGTCCCGGACGTCCTCGGGGAACTCGGCGAGGGACTGGAGCACGCCGTCGATCATGGGCTCCAGGAAGCCCGGGTGGTTGAAGTAGTGCCGCAGCTTGTCGACCTTCGGCAGCTTGAGGCCCTCCGCCTCCAGGGTCGCGAGCGCGTCGGCGAGGTTCTCGCGGTACTGGCGGCAGCCCGAGTAGGAGGCGTAGGCGCTGGTGGCGAGGACCAGGATGCGGCGGCGGCCGTCGCGGACCATGTCGCGCAGGGTGTCCGTCAGGTACGGCGCCCAGTTGCGGTTGCCCCAGTAGACCGGCAGGTCCAGGCCGTGGTCGGCGAAGTCCTTGCGCAGGGCGTCCAGCAGGGCGCGGTTCTGGTCGTTGATCGGGCTGACCCCGCCGAACAGGAAGTAGTGCTGCCCGACTTCCTTGAGGCGTTCCTTGGGGATGCCGCGGCCACGTGTCACGTTCTCCAGGAACGGAACCACGTCGTCGGGGCCTTCCGGGCCGCCGAACGAGAGCAGGAGCAGGGCGTCGTAGGGGCTGACATCACGCGCGTCTGGCATGAGTCGATCCTGCCACCCTGCACCGACAGCCGGAAAACGACGGGGTGGCACCGGCGCGGCCGGCGGGCGCGGGGGCGATGCGCAGCCGGGTCGGCCGGGCGCACGCCGGGGCGCTCCCGCGCGAGGCCGGAGTGGCACGCGTCGAGGCGAACCTGTGCGAAGGCGCAGGGGCAACGTCGGGGGCGATTCAGCGCCGGGCCGCAGGGGCACGCCGGGTGATTCCGCGCGGGGCCGAACGGGTCCCATCGGAGCGTTCCGGGCCGTAAGCTGTGTCGACTGCGTTCGCAGCTTACTGAGCTTTCCGGAGACCCCGTTGCCCAGCCCCTACCGCGCCCTGTTCGCAGCCCCCGGCTCCAAGGGCTTCTCCGCTGCGGGCTTCCTCGGCCGGATGCCGCTGTCGATGATGGGCATCGGCGTCGTCACCATGATCTCGCAGCTCACCGGCCGGTACGGGCTGGCCGGTGGCCTGTCGGCGACCATCGCCCTGGCCGCCGCGGCGGCCGGGCCCCAGGTCTCCCGCCTGGTGGACCAGTACGGGCAGCGGCGGGTGCTGCGCCCGGCCACACTGATCTCGCTCACGGCCGCGGCGGTCCTGCTGTTCGCCGCGCACTACGGGTGGCCGGACTGGGTGCTGTTCGTGGCCTGCGCGGGCATCGGCTGCGTGCCGAGCGTCGGCGCGATGATCCGGGCCCGCTGGGCGGCGCTGTACCGGGGCACGCCGCAGCTGCACACGGCGTACTCGTTCGAGTCCGTGGTGGACGAGGTGTGCTTCGTCTTCGGGCCGATCATCTCCATCGGCCTTTCCACCGCCTGGTTCCCGGAGGCCGGCCCACTGCTCGCCGCGTGCTTCCTGGCCGCCGGCGTGTTCTGGCTGACCGCGCAGCGCGCCACCGAACCCGAGCCGCACCCCCGGCAGCGGAAGGGTGGCGGCGGCAGCGCGATGCGGGCACCGGGACTCCAGGTCCTGGTGGCCACCTTCGTCGCCACGGGGGCGATCTTCGGGGCCGTCGACGTGGTCACCGTGGCCTTCGCCGAAGAGGAGGGGCACAAGGCCGCAGCGAGCGTCGTCCTCGCCCTGTATGCGGCGGGTTCCTGTGTGGCGGGCATGATCTTCGGGCTGCTGCACTTCGCCGGGGCGCCGGAACGACGGTGGCTGCTGGGCGTATGCGCCATGGCCGTGAGTATGATCCCCCTCCTACTGGTCGGAAACTTGCCGTTTCTGGCCGTGGCGCTGTTCGTTGCGGGTCTGTCCATCGCGCCGACGATGATCACGACCATGTCCCTCATCGAAGAGCACGTACCACGCGCGCAGCTCACCGAGGGCATGACCTGGGTGAGCACCGGGCTCGCGGTGGGAGTCGCACTGGGCTCTGCCGCGGCCGGCTGGGTGATCGACGCGGCCGGGGCGCGTGCGGGGTACGGGGTTCCGGCGGTGGCCGGGGCCGTCGCGGTCGCGGTCGGTTTCCTCGGGTTCCGCCGGCTCAAGCGACCGGCACCGGGTCGGGGAGGCTCCGTTGGGCAGCACAGCGAACGGAAAGAACGGCACGTGGCGTAACTGGGGCGGCAACGTCTCGGCACGTCCCGCGCGGGAGGTCACCCCTGCCTCCGTCGACGAGCTGGCCGCCGCCGTGCGGCGGGCCGCCGAGGACGGTCTGAAGGTGAAGGCGGTCGGCGCGGGGCATTCCTTCACGTCCATAGCCGCGACGGACGGTGTGTTGATCCGTCCTCAACTGTTGACCGGCATCCGCAGCATTGATCGCGAGAACATGACGGTCACGGTGGAGGCCGGCACCCCGCTCAAGAGACTCAATGTGGCCCTGGAGCGTGAGGGCCTGTCGCTCACCAACATGGGCGACATCATGGAGCAGACGGTATCCGGAGCCACCAGCACCGGCACCCACGGCACGGGCCGCGACTCCGGTTCGATCGCCGCCCAGATCAAGGGCCTGGAGCTGGTCACCGCCGACGGTTCGGTTCTCACCTGCTCCGAGAAGGAGAACCCGGAGGTCTTCGCCGCCGCCCGCATCGGCCTCGGCGCCCTGGGGATCGTCACCGCGATCACCTTCGCCGCCGAGCCGGTCTTCCTGCTCACGGCCCGCGAGGAGCCGATGCCGTTGGACCGGGTCCTCGCGGACTTCGAGGAGCTCTGGGCCGAGAACGAGCACTTCGAGTTCTACTGGTTCCCGCACACCGGCAACACCAACACCAAGCGGAACAACCGCAGCGCGGGCCCGGAGAAGCCCGTGCCGCAGGTCAAGAGCTGGATCGAGGACGAGCTCCTCTCCAACGGGGCGTTCCAGGTGGCCAACTGGGTCGGCCGCGCGGTGCCCGCCACGATCCCCGCGATCGCCCAGATCTCCAGCAAGGCCCTGTCCGCGCGGACTTACACGGACATCCCCTACAAGGTCTACACGTCTCGGCGCCGGGTGCGCTTCGTGGAGATGGAGTACGCCGTTCCGCGCGCGGCCGTCGTCGAGACGCTGCGCGAGCTGAAGGCGATGGTCGACCGCTCCGGCCTCAGGGTCAGCTTCCCGGTCGAGGTGCGCACCGCCCCCGCCGACGACATCACCCTGTCCACCGCGTCCGGCCGGGACAGCGCGTACATCGCCGTCCACATGTTCCGGGGCACGCCCTACCAGCGGTACTTCACGTCCGCCGAGCGCATCTTCACCGCCCACGAAGGCCGTCCGCACTGGGGCAAGATCCACACCAGGGACGCCGAGTACTTCTCCCGGGTGTATCCGCGCTTCGGCGAGTTCACGGCGCTGCGGGATCGTCTGGACCCTGATCGGCGGTTCCAGAACGACTACTTGCGGAGGGTTCTGGGGGCGTAAGGGCGCACTCGGGGTGGCACTCCCGGTCTCTTCGCTCCCCCTTGGCACTCGGGGAGGCGGCCGGGCCGGGCCTCGTCCCGCCACTCTCTCGGGTGAGGGCGATGTGGTTCCGCCCTGCGGCGCGCCGGACGGATCGGCCGTCGGGGGCCTCCTCGACGCCGGAGCTGCGGGAGCCGGACGCACCGGATGGGCCGAGCCGCCCGAACTGCCCGGCCTTCCCGGGTCCCGGGCGGTGGCGCCGCCACCGGACAACGGGTCGCCGACCGTGGTGCCGCGACCTCCGCGGAGGCTGTGACCCGATGCCGGCGCGCAGGTGGTGATTCCGGCCATCGTCAGCCGAAGACGACGACCGCCGTGAGCGGCGTACGGCCCGCGCGCCGTAGACAGCGCCCTCGCTGAACTCACCGGGCCGCGACGGGGTTTGACCGACCGGCTCGGTCACCGGCCGTGCGGCCACCGTCGCCAGGTCTATCCGCTGGAGCTTCTCCGTCCCTGCTCGCCCGACTCCTCGACAGCGTCGGACCTTTCACGCTCCTCCGGACCTTGTCCGCCTTTCCCGTACAGGGTCGTGCAACTGCACAAGAAGGGGACGTGCGCGCGAAACCCTTCGTTCCGATTCCGGCGATTATGTGAAGTACCCCACGTTCAAGATCGAGAGATGGGGGCAGGGGAGGCCAAGTCCCACCCCTTGCCAGAAGTTGGGCGGCGTGCCAATCCACGCACGTGGCCCGAATGGAGTACTGTTGCGAGCCCTGGGTCCGGTCTCCCGTCAGGGTGTACAGGGCCTTTAAGGACCGCCGGGAGGGGGGCTAGTTGCACAGGGTGACAGAGTTCGTCACTTAGCGTTGCGAATAGGTAACCGTGCCATAACGGCGATCCAGGGCCCGCGCCCGACACGCCGGGCAACTCGGCAAGGTTGTGGCAGGCTGCACCCGGGCAGGCCACACTCGACTAGCGGAAGCAGCGACGCACGTGACGTCGGCAGGCACCACCCGGGAGGTCCCCATGCCCGAACTGCGTGTCGTGGCCGTCTCGAATGACGGCACACGGCTGGTGCTGAAGGCTGCCGACTCTACGGAGTACACGCTTCCGATCGACGAACGCCTGCGCGCCGCCGTGCGCGGCGACCGTCCCCGTCTCGGCCAGATCGAGATCGAGGTCGAAAGCCACCTCCGCCCCCGCGACATCCAGGCGCGTATACGTGCCGGCGCGACCGCGGAAGAGGTCGCGCAGATGGCCGGCATCCCCGTCGACCGGGTGCGCCGCTTCGAGGGCCCCGTGCTCGCCGAGCGCGCCTTCATGGCCGAGCGAGCCCGCAAGACGCCCGTCCGCCGCCCCGGCGAGAACTCCGGCCCGCCCCTGGGCGAGGCCGTGCAGGAGCGACTGCTGCTGCGCGGCGCCGACAAGGACTCCGTGCAGTGGGACTCATGGCGCCGCGACGACGGCACGTGGGAAGTTCTGCTGGTCTACCGTGTCGCCGGCGAACCGCACTCGGCGAGCTGGACGTACGACCCGCCCCGGCGGCTCGTCCAGGCCGTCGACGACGAGGCGCGCTCCCTGATCGGCGAGTCCGACGACCTGTCCGCGCCCGAGCCGAGCTTCCCGTTCGTGCCCAGGATCGCCCGGCTGCCGCGCGACAGACCGCTGGACCGCCCCGAGCGCGAGCGGCCCAGCCTGCCCGCCCAGGCGTCCGAGCCCATCGAGGAGACCACGGGCGAGCGCGACTCACTGACGAGCCTGCTCGAGGCGGTGCCGAGCTTCCGCGGCGACCTGGTCGTTCCGGAACTCCCCCCGGCGGAGCCCGAGGAGGAGACCGTCGTAGCGGAGGTCGAGGAAGAGGAGCCCCCGGCTCCCGCCGCCTCGGCCGGTTCCGCCTACGCGGACGTCCTCATGCCGCGCAGCGTGGGCAGCCACCGCGACCGGCTGATCGGTGCCACCGACCGCCAGGCCGAGGCGGACGGCGTGCGCCCCGGGCGCAGGGCGGCCGTCCCGAGCTGGGACGAGATCGTGTTCGGGACCCGGCGCAAGAAGCAGGAGTAGGCGAGTCGACTGGTGAGCAACGGGGGCCGCGCCATCCGGGCACGGCCCCTCGTAGCGTCAGGTCACTGCGGGTCCGGACCGACGGCGACCGGACGGTCCGGGTCCGAGGACCACTCCGACCACGACCCCACGTACAGCTCGGCCGGAATGCCGGCGGCCGCCAGGGCCAGGACCTGGTGTGCGGCGGAGACCCCCGAACCGCAGTACACGCCCACCCGCGACCCCTCGGTCACGCCAAGGCCCTTGAACCGCTCCCGCAGTTCTCCGGCGGGCAGGAAACGCCCGTCGGCGCCCACGTTCTCCGTGGTGGGTGCCGACACCGCGCCCGGAATGTGCCCGGCCACGGGGTCGATCGGCTCCACCTCACCCCGGTACCGCTCCCCCGCCCGCGCGTCCAGCAGCACCCCGGAGCGGGCCAGCGCCGCGGCGGCATCCGCGTCCAGCAGCCCCGTCACCCCCGGCTCGGGCACGAAGTCGCCCTCTTCCACCGTCGGCACGGACTGCTCCAACGGCCCCTCCCAGGACGGCAACCCGCCGTCGAGGACTCGCACCTCCGGGTGACCCGTCCAGCGCAGCAGCCACCACGCCCGGGCCGCCGCCCACCCGTGGCCGCCGTCGTAGACGACCACCGGTGTTCCGGCCGAGACGCCGGCCCGGCGCATCACGGCACCGAAGCGGGCGAGGTCCGGCAGGGGGTGCCGGCCGCCTTCGCCCGGCGCTGAGGCCAACTCCCGGTCCAGGTCGACGTAGACGGCCCCGGGCAGGTGCCCTGCCTCGTACGCGGCACGGCCGTCGAACGGCGGCTCGCCGGCCGCCTTGGCCGCGGTGAGCTGCCAGCGGACGTCGAGCAGGACCGGCGGCCGGGCGCCCGCGAGGTCCTGCGCGAGATCGGATGCGCTGATGATGGCGTTCATGGTCCCCATCCTCGCGCACGGGGGTGGCCGAGCCGCCCTCGTCCGGCTACTCTGCTCGGCCGGAGCACGGCGATCACTCGGAGTACGGGAACAAGCACATGCTGTACAGCTGAACGACATCTGCCGACAAGCGCGCCGCGAGGGACAGGTGCCCGCACATCGGGCATTCTCCCGGACATGGGACGCCCCACAGGGCCGCCCCACCAGGCTGCGGAGAGCACGGCCACCGCGAGGCCGAGAAGAGAGTGACCATGACCGACGCACGGGGGTCCGCCGGGCCGAACGGCGACACACCCGCTCGGCACGTGCCCGGCGCGCCCTGCTGGGTGAGTCTGATGGTGCACGGCCCGGACGCGACCGAGGAGTTCTACGGAGCGCTGTTCGGCTGGGAGTTCCGGCCGGGCCCCCAGCAGCTCGGCCCGTATGTGCGCGCCCTGCTGGACGAGCGCGACGTGGCCGGCATCGGACGGCTTCCCCCGGACCGCCACCTGCCCATCGCCTGGACGCCCTACTTCGCCTCGGATGACGCCGATCTGACGGCCGAGACGGTGCGCAGTCGCGGCGGCACGATCGGGGTGGGCCCCCTCGACGCAGCCGACGCCGGCCGTCTGGCCATCGGCTCCGACCCCTCGGGCGCGGTCTTCGGCATCTGGCAGGCCGCCGCGCGCCTCGGCACCGCCATCGCGGGGGTTCCCGGCACCCCCGTCTGGAACGAGCTGCTGACCTTCGAGTCGGCCGGTGTCGCCAAGTTCTACCGCACGGTGTTCGGCTACGAGGAGGAGCCGGTGGTCTCCGCCGACGTCGACTACGTGTCCCTGCACCTCGACGGCGAACCCGTCGCCGGAATCCACGGCCTGGGCCACGCCCTGCCCCGCGACCGGGGACCGCACTGGGTCACGTACTTCCAGGTGGCCGACGCGGACGACGCCTCGGCCCACCTCGTCCGCCTCGGCGGGCAGGTCCTCGAGCCGGTGCACGACACCGCCCACGGGCGGGTGGCACAGGTGGCCGACCCCGAAGGGGCGCGGTTCGCACTGCTGCAACGGCCGAGCTGACGTACGGCGCGCCGGCCGCGGGTCAGGCGGACGTCATCGGCAGCACGTCCGGGGACAGGGCCGCGGCACGGGACGTCGCCGCGGTCATCCGGCGGCGGTGGTGGCGCCGGCACAGGACCTCGTAGCCGACCTCGTCGGCGGAGTGGGTGACGTCGCCGACGACCACCTGGGCGCCCTCGACGACCATGACCCCGCCTATCGTGCGGGCGTTGTGCGTGGCACGGGCTCCGCACCAGCACAGGGCCTCGACCTGGAGGACCTCTACCCGGTCGGCCAGTTCCACCAGCCGCTGCGAGCCGGGGAACAGCTTGGAGCGGAAGTCGGTCGTGATACCGAAGGCGTAGACGTCGAGGCCCAGGTCGTCCACCACGCGCGCGAGTTGGTCGATCTGCTCCGGTGCGAGGAACTGCGCCTCGTCGGCGATCACGTAGTCGGCGCGGCCGCCCTGCGAGAGGTGGTCGACCAGGTGGCCGTAGAGGTCCTGTCCGTCCCCGACCTCCACCGCGTCGGTCACCAGGCCGAGGCGGGAGGACAGCTTGCCCTCGCCGGCGCGGTCGTCACGCGAGTAGATCATGCCCTGCAGGCCGCGCGCCGAGCGGTTGTGCTCGATCTGGAGAGCCAGCGTCGACTTCCCGCAGTCCATCGTTCCGCAGAAGAACACCAGCTCGGGCATGTGGAGTTGAGCACCTTTCGGCGTGGGAGGACGGGGCGGGGCCGAGGCGGGCTCGGGTGGGGCTGTCTCAGGAGCGTACTTCGAGCAGGGGGACCAGCTGCTCGGCGGGGGTCATCGAACCGTGGTTGCCGACCATCGCCGACTCCTTCGGCTCCCGCTCGGAGGCGATGAGCAGGACGTCGTCCCGGGCGGCCGCGACCACGTCGCCGATCCTGGCGTACACCCGTTCGTCGATCCGTGGGCCGAACCAGCCCGCGGCGATGGCCTCGTCGCGTGAGGCCACCCAGAACTGCTCGCCGAGCACCTCACGCCAGCAGGTCAGGACGTCGTTCGCCGCGCCGGGCACCGCGTAGACGTGCCGGGCGCGGCCCTCGCCACCCAGCAGGGCGACACCGGCGCTCAGCTCCCAGTCCTCGTCGAAGTCGATGCGGTGCTGCTCGTCGAAGGGCACGTCGATCATGCCGTGGTCGGCGGTGACGTAGAGCGCGCTGCGCGGCGGCAGTTGCTCGGCCAGGCGCTGGACGAGGCGGTCGGCGTACATGAGCTGGCCGCGCCAGGTGTCGGAGTCGACGCCGTAGCGGTGGCCGGCACCGTCGACCTCGGCGAAGTAGGTGTACACCAGGGAGCGGTCGCCCGCGGCCAGTTGCTCGGCCGCCAGGTCCACGCGGTCCTCGCCGGACAGCCGCCCGAGGAAGGTTCCTCCACTGAGCGCGACCTTGGTCAGCGGGGTGTTCTCAAACGTCGGGGACGAGACCTGCGCGGCGTGCACCCCGGCCGCGTGCGCCAGCTGGAAGACCGTGGGGTACGGCTGCCAGGGGCCGGGTGGGGTCCACGGCTGCCAGCGCAGCTGGTTCATCAGCTCGCCGGTGTCGGGGTTGCGGACGGTGTAGCCGGGCAGGCCGTGCGCGCCCGGGGGCAGACCGGTCCCGACGGAGGCGAGGGAGGTCGCCGTGGTCGCCGGGTAGCCGGCGGTGAGCGGGCGCCCGGTGCCACCGCGGGAGGTGGCGAGCAGGGACGTCATGAAGGGGGCGTCCTCGGGGTGCGCCCGAAGCTGCTCCCAGCCGAGGCCGTCGATCAGGAACACGCAGTTCCGGTCGGCGGGGGTCAGCTCGGTGATCGTGGCGCTCATGTCCGGAACGCCCAGGCCGGCGGCCAGGGTGGGCAGGAGGTCGGCGAGTGATCCGCTGCCGTACTCGGGGGCCGGGGCGGAGGCGACGGTGAGCGGTTCGGGGTGCTGGTCCCACGCCGTTTGGGGCTGCGCCATCAGCGGGTCGTGTCCGCGGTCGCCTCGGAAAGGGCCTGCGCGAAGGCGAGCGCCTCCCGCACGGTCTCCGGTCCGTCCCCGGCCTCGCTCACGCGCAGGCTGAGGTCGTCCGCCGTCGAGTTGCCGGTGTAGCCGTGGTCCGCCTCGCAGTTGGGGTCGCCGCAGGCGGCCGGCTCCAGGTCGATGCGGGAGACGGCACCCCAGCCGATGGTCAGGACGACTTCGCGGGGCAGCGTCCCCGGCTTGTACGACTCGGGGTTGGCGACCACGCGGCTGACCACGACCGACGAGATGCGGCCGATCTTCACGGACTCGGTCGACGTGGTGGCGTACGGCGTCGGGGAGGTGCTGTCGGCGGCCTGTTCGTCGGTGTGGCTGACGATGAAGCGGGTGTCCGTGAGGACGAGCACCGTCACGTGCCGCCGCACCTCGTTCTGGTCGAACGTGGTCTCCTGGTGGACCAGGTACGACCGCATGGGCTCGCCGCCCACGGCGGCCTCCACCGCCTCGGCCACGAGGGCCGGGTAGTAGCCGCTGCGCTCGATCGCCGCCCGCAGCCCCTGGGTCGTCGTACTGGTCTTGGCCATGACGCCCATCCTACGGGGGACCACTGACTGCGAGGGACAGGTCGCCTGCTGTCAGTACGCGGGGAGCGTCCGCGGGCCGAGGTCGTCGCGGGCGGGAGGGGGTGCGAGGCGGACCGAGGCACCGAGGACGCTCAGGCCGTGCGAGGCGACGACGACGGGCTCCAGGGTGACCGCGACGACCTCGGGGTGGTCGTCGACCAGCCGGGACACCCGCAGCAGCAGCTCCTCGAGGGCCCGCGTGTCGGCCGGTGCGGAACCGCGCCAGCCGAACAGCAGCGGGGCGGTGCGGATCGAGCGCACCAGGGAGGTCGCCTCCCGGTCGGTGACCGGGATCAGCCGGTGCGCCGTGTCACCGAGCAGTTGCGAGGCGGCCCCGGCCAGCCCGAAGGAGAGCACCGCTCCGGCCGCGGGGTCGATGACGGCCCGTACGACGACGTCCACGCCACGCGGTGCCATCCGCTGCACCACCGGCCGCAGCTCCTCCGGCGCACCGAACAGCTCGGTCAACTCGGCGTACGAGCGGCGCAGTTGGTCCTCGTCCGCGAGATCGAGGCGGACGCCGCCCAGGTCGGCCCGGTGCCTCAGGTGCGGGGCGGTGGCCTTGAGGGCGACGGGATAGCCGAGGGTGCGGGCGGCTTCCGCGGCGGCGTCGGGGGTCGGGGCGGGCAGGGCGCGGTGGACCTGGACACCGTAGTGGCCGAGGAGGTCGCAGGTCTCGTCCGTGCCGAGGGTGAGTCCCTGCCCGCGCGCGAGCAGGCCTTCGATCAGGGCCGCGGCACCCTTCTCGTTGATGTCGTCGTACTCGGGCACCTTGCCGGGGTCGGCGGCGTCGCGCCGCCACTGCGCGTACGCGACCGCCTGGCCGAGTGCCCGGACGGCGCGCTCGGCGGCGGGGTAGGCGGGGATCAGGTGGGTGTCCTCGGTGGCCTCGGCGTCGACCGGGACATCCGGGGCCGGGGTGCGTCGTCCCGTGGGTGCCGGGCGTGGGACGTCAGCGGCCTCCGCCACGGCCTGAGGTGCGGTGCTGGCCGCCGCCGACAGGGCCTCGGCGAGGCCGCCGAGCTCCACGTGGACCACCAGGACCGGTTTGGCCGGAGCCGCAGCCGATGCCGAGCGCAGGGCCTGCGCGAGGGCCGCGTCGCCGACCGAGCCCTCCCCCACCGCCGGTATGGCGGTGACGACGACGGCGTCGCACCGGTCGTCGGCCAGCGCGTGGGACAGGGCCGCGTGGAAGTCGGCCGCGGAGGCCGCCGTGGTCAGGTCCTGCGGGGGGTGCGGCCTGAGGCCCTCGGCCAGGCACGCGTCGTACGTCAGCAGGCCGAGTGACTCGGAGTTGCCGAGGATCGCCACCCTGGGCCCGGCGGGCAGGGGCTGGCGGGCGAGGAGCAGGCCCGCGTCGACCAGCTCGGTGATGGTGTCGACGCGGATGACGCCGGCCTGCCGCAGCAGCGCCGACACGGTCGCGTGCGGGAGCCGGGTCGCCCGGACGGCGTGCCCCTGGGGAGCGGCGCCGTGCCGCGCGCCCTGGACGACGACCAGGGGCTTGGCGGCGGCCGTCCGGCGGGCGAGACGGGTGAACTTGCGGGGGTTGCCGATGGACTCCAGGTACATGAGGACGACGTCGGTGTCGGGGTCCTCGTACCAGTACTGCAGGACATCGTTGCCGGAGACGTCGGCGCGGTTGCCGGAGGAGACGAAGGTGGAGACGCCGGTGACGCCCGTGACGCCGCCGCCGCGCCGGTGCAGCCTGGACAGCAGGGCGATGCCGATGGCGCCTGACTGGGCGAAAAGACCGATCCGGCCGGGGCGCGGCACCTCGGGGGCGAGGGAGGCGTTGAGGCGTACCTGCGGGGAGGTGTTGATGATGCCGAAGGCGTTCGGGCCGATGATCCGCATGCCGTACGTGCGCGCGTGCCGCACCAGGGCGCGCTGGCGTTCGCGCCCCTCGGGGCCGCTCTCGGCGTACCCGGCGGAGACCACGACCAGCCCCTGCACGCCGTGTTCGCCGCACTCGGTGACGACCTCGGGGACGTGCTCGGCGGGTACGGCGACGACCGCGAGGTCGACCGGGCCGTCGATGTCCCGCACCGAACGGTGGGCGGGCACGCCGTCGAGCTCCTTGTGCCCCTCGGGGAGGGCCTTGTTCACCGCGTACAGGCGGCCGGTGTAACCGGCGTCCCGGATGTTCCCGAGGACGCTGCGGCCCACGCCGCCGGGTGTGCGGCCGGCACCGATGACGGCGACCGAGCCGGGGGCCAGCAGCCGCTGCACGGAGCGCGCCTCGGCGCGGTGTTCGCGCGCGTACTGCACGGCGAGGGAGCGGTCGGTGGGTTCGAGGTCGAACTCCAGACGGACGACGCCGTCCTCGAAGCTGCGCTTCTGGGTGTAGCCGGCGTCCGTGAACACCTTGATCATCTTGGTGTTGGCGGGCAGCACCTCGGCGGCGAAACGGCGGATGCCGCGCTCGCGGGCTACGGCTCCGATGTGTTCGAGCAGGGCGGAGGCGACTCCGCGGCCCTGGTGGGCGTCCTGCACGAGGAAGGCGACCTCGGCCTCGTCGGCGGGTGCGGACGCGGGCGTTCCGTCCGCGCCGATCCGGTCGTAGCGTACGGTGGCGATGAACTCGCCGCCGACCGTGGCCGCGAGTCCCACCCGGTCCACAAAGTCGTGGTGCGTGAAGCGGTGGACGTCCTTGGCGGACAGGCGCGGGTACGGCGCGAAGAAGCGGTAGTACTTCGACTCGTCGGAGACCTGCTCATAGAAGCTGACCAGGCGATCGGCGTCATCAACGGTGATGGGCCGGATGCGCGCGGTGCCTCCGTCGCGCAGCACCACGTCGGCTTCCCAGTGGGCGGGATACTCGTGCCGGTCCGGCGAGGTCTGCATGGGCCCCAGAGTACGGCTAGCGCCTGACAACGGCGCGAGGCAGTCTGTGGAGGGCGTCAGTCGGGTCGAGGCCGCGATCCGACGGCACCTGCGGAGTGGACCGAGAGAACCGCTCCGGGTGGCTTCACGTTATGGGAAACTGGTCTAGACAACCCTGAACACCGAAGGGCAGCAACACATGGCTGAGCGCCGCGTCAACGTCGGCTGGGCCGAGGGCCTCCACGCCCGCCCCGCTTCCATCTTCGTCCGAGCCGCCACGGCCGCAGGCGTCCCGGTGACGATCGCCAAGGCTGACGGCAACCCCGTCAACGCGGCCTCGATGCTGGCCGTCCTGGGCCTCGGCGCCCAGGGAGGCGAGGAGATCGTCCTCGCCTCCGACGCCGAGGGCGCGGACGCCGCCCTCGACCGGCTGGCGAAGCTGGTCTCCGAGGGTCTCGAGGAACTGCCCGAGACCGTGTGATTTCCCCGGCGCCCTGTCCGGCGCACACTGAAGGGCTCGTCCGAATTCACCGGGCGAGCCCTTCGCCATTACCGGTCGACAGGCAGAAGTAATTCCGTGTCCGGGCAGCCGAAATAAACCCTCGAGAAGCCCGGGAATAACCGAGCGCACCCGAGGAACCCCGAGAATTACCCTCTCTTTGTATACGGCTTCCGTGTTAATGCCGCAGGCTCGCCGTGTTGACGGCATGTTGCGAGTTCCTCACACGGTCGGCGCGCTCCCCGGCGGAGCCGATACGCAGGCGGTGCGCCCCGGCCGCGCGCTCGGCGTGCAGCGCCGTGACCGCCCGCGCGCGCTCGCCGTCCCCGCGCGCCACCGCATCCACGATCGCGCCGTGCTCCGTCCAGGACTCCACCGGGCTGAGCGGCGCCTCCACGGTGTACATCCACGCGATCTTGTGGCGGAGCTGGGTCAGCATCGACGTCAGGGCGGGGCTGCCGGAGGCCTGGGCGAGCGTCTCGTGGAACCACACGCCCAGGGAGCGCAGGTCGTCGCCGGTGCCGCGGCGGGCCCGGTCCTGACCCAGCCGGACCAGGCCGCGCAGGACCTTCAGATGCGCCTCGGTACGGCGCTGGGCGGCCCGGGCCGCGCCGAGCGGCTCCAGGAGCATCCGCATCTCCAGCAGGTCGGCAGCCTCCTGCTCGGTGGGTTCGGCCACGCATGCACCCGCGTGCCTGCGGGTCACCACGAAGCCCTCGGCCTCCAGTGTGCGCAGCGCCTCCCGGACGGGCACACGCGAGACGCCGTAGCGGCGTGCGAGGAGTTCCTCGGTGAGCCGGCTGCCGCGCGCGTGGACCCCCGCGACGATGTCGTCCCGGATGGCAGTGCACACCGAGTGCGCGGGAATACGCATGACCGACCTCCGCTTAATCCCCGTGAAACGCCGGCGAGCGGCGCGTGTTCCGTGACTCTATTGCAATGAGCGGGAATTTCCGACGGCAAGCGGGAATCCATGGATATTTTTTGGACAGCGGACGTCCGAGGAGCCATCCCTGAGGACCGCCCCGGGAGCCGTCCGGAGGCCGCAAACGCCGAAAGCCCCGGCTCGGGGAGCCGGGGCTTTCGGGAACGGCGATGAGGTTCCGGTCAGAGGCTGACGCCGTGCGAACGGAGGTAGGCGACCGGGTCGATGTCGGAGCCGTACTCGGGGCTCGTTCGGGCCTCGAAGTGCAGGTGCGGGCCGGTGACGTTGCCGGTCGCACCGGACAGGCCGATCTGCTGGCCGGGGGTGACCTTCTGGCCGACCGAGACGCTGATGGACGACAGGTGGCCGTACTGGGTGTAGGTGCCGTCGTTCATCTTGATCACGATGTTGTTGCCGTAGGAGCCGCCCCAGCCGGCCTCGACGACCTCGCCCATGCCGACCGCGTGGACGGAGGTGCCGCTGGCGGCGTGGAAGTCCACGCCGGTGTGGCTGCCGGAGGACCACAGACCGCTGCTGGCCTTGTAGGCGGTGGAGACGTACGAGCCGGAGATCGGGGACACGAAGGCGTTGAGACGCTTGCGCTCGGCCTCGCGGGCGGCGCGCTCCTTGGCCGCACGGGCCTTCTCGGCCGCCTCCTTGGCCTTCTCGGCCACCTCGGCGGCCCGCTTGCGGGCGGCCTCCTCGGCCTTCTGCTTGGCGGCGGCCTCGTCGGCGGCCTGCTGCTGCGCGACGGCCTGGGCGTCGATCTGCTGGGCCACGGTGTCGCCCATGGTGACGACCGGGGTGAGACCCGTCTGCTCCGCGCTGGGCTCGGCGGCGAAGGCCGCGGGGGCCGCCACGGTGCCGATCACGCCGGTGGTGGCGAGGGCCGCGACGCCCGCCGCGCGGGCGGTGCCGCGCTGGATCCTGCTGGGACGACGGTGCTTCCCGGTGGCGCGAGTGAACGCCATGTGGTGGCTGATCCTTTCCTTCCCTCTCGCCTACCGGGTTAGCTGACGGGTTCGGAGCAGGAAGGTCTCCTACGGACTCCCTCGCGGTACGCGCGGGCGTCCGATTCACCCCAGGGACTGCGGTGGGTCCCCGGCTCCCCTGGCTCGCGCCGTACGGGGACTCGGCGATGACTGTCCGGTGCCGCGGGCGCGGCGCACTGCCTGACGAACAGCCCGGATGACGCTAAGCGGCGCCGCTTTCAATTCCCAAACGGATCCCGGCTTTTGTAGCGCATCCCACAGGGCAGACAGGCAACTCCCATACCAATTCGGGCATAAAGGGGCCCTGGTGCCGTGGAAGACAACCAGGGCCCCTGCACGCGCGTGCGGCTACTCAGCGGTGACGACGGTGACTTCGCCGATGCCGAGGGCCTCCACGGGCGCCTTGATCTGCGCCGCGTCACCGACGAGGACGGTCACCAGACGGTCCACCGGGAAGGCGCTGACGGCCGCCGCGGTGGCCTCCACGGTGCCGGTAGCGGCGAGCTGCCGGTACAGCGTGGCCTGGTAGTCGTCCGGCAGGTGCTGCTCGACCTGGTCGGCCAGCGTGCTCGCGACGGCCGCCGCCGTCTCGTACTTCAGCGGCGCCACGCCGACCAGGTTCTGCACGGCGACGTCCCGCTCGGCGTCGGTCAGGCCCTCCGCTGCCAGGGTGCGCAGCACCGTCCAGAGGTCCTCCAGGGCGGGGCCGGTGTTGGGCGTGTCGACGGAACCGCTGATGGCGAGCATCGCGGCACCGGTGCCGTCCGGGGCGGACCTGAGGACCTGGCCGAACGCCCGGACGCCATAGGTGTAGCCCTTCTCCTCGCGCAGGACGCGGTCCAGGCGCGACGTGAGGGTGCCGCCCAGGCAGTACGTGCCGAGCACCTGCGCGGGCCACACGCGGTCGTGCCGGTCCGGACCGATCCGGCCGATCAGCAGCTGCGTCTGGACGGCGCCTGGGCGGTCCACGATGACGACCCGGCCGGTGTCGTCGGCGGTCACCGGCAGCACGGGCCGCGGCTCGGCCGGGGAGCCCGTCCAGGCGCCCAGCGTGTCCGCGAGCAGGGCGTCGAGGTCGATGCCGGTGAGGTCGCCGACGACCACCGCGGTGGCGGTGGCGGGACGGACGTGCTTCTCGTAGAAAGCCCGTACGGCCGCGGAGTCGATCGCGGCGACGGTCTCCTCGGTGCCCTGCCGCGGCCGCGACATGCGGGAGTCCGCCGGGAACAGCTCCTTGGAGAGCTCCTTCGCGGCACGCCGGGAGGGGTTGGCCAGCTCGTGCGGGATCTCGTCGAGGCGGTTGTTCACCAGCCGCTCGACCTCGCTGTCGGCGAAGGCGGGCGCCCGCAGTGCGTCGGCGATCAGCCCCAGCCCCTTGGCGAGCCGGGAGGCCGGCACCTCCAGGCTGAGCCGGACGCCGGGATGGTCGGCGTGCGCGTCGAGGGTGGCGCCGGCACGCTCCAGCTCGGCCGCGAAGTCCTCGGCGGAGTGCTTGTCGGTGCCCTCGGAGAACGCCCGGGCCATGATCGTGGCCACACCGTCGAGGCCGGCGGGCTCGGCGTCCAGGGGGGCGTCGAGCAGCACCTCCACGGCGACGACCTGCTGGCCGGGACGGTGGCAGCGCAGCACCGTCAGGCCGTTGTCGAGCGCACCGCGCTCTGGGGCGGGGAAAGCCCACGGCTTGGCGTCGCCCGCCTGCGGCCGGGGGTGGAAGTCCATCGTGGCGAGCTCGGTCACCGGGCCGCCTCCTCGTTCTCGTCCTGGTCGGCGGGGGCTTCGGGGGCGGTCGGCTCGTAGACGAGGACCGCACGGTTGTCGGGCCGCAGGCGGGCCTTGGCGACCTCCTGGACCTCCTCCGGCGTGATCTCCAGCACGCGCTGGACGGCGGTCAGGGCGAGCTGCGGGTCGCCGAACAGCACGGCGTACCGGCACAGTTCGTCGGCGCGGCCCGCGACCGTGCCGAGCCGGTCCAGCCACTCGCGCTCCAACTGGGCCTGGGCGCGCTCCATCTCCTCGGCCGTGGGGCCCTCCTCGGCGAACCGGGCGAGCTCCTCGTCGATGGCGGTCTCGATGACCGGAACCTCCACGTCACCGGACGTCTTCACGTCCAGCCACCCCAGGGAGGGCGCCCCGGCGAGCCGCAGCAGGCCGAAGCCGGCCGCCACGGCCGTACGGTCGCGGCGCACGAGCCGGTTGTACAGGCGGGAGGACTCGCCGCCGCCGAGGACGGTGAGGGCCAGGTCGACCGCGTCGCACGCGCGCGTGCCGTCGTGCGGCAGCCGGTAGGCGGCCATCAGGGCACGGGCCGGGACCTCCTCCTCGACGACCTCGCGCAGCTGCTCGCCGATCGTCTCCGGCAGCGAGCCGTCGCGGGGGGCGGGCTTGCCGTCGTGGCCGGGGATGGAGCCGAAGTACTTCTCGATCCAGGCGAGGGTCTGCTCCGGGTCGATGTCACCGACCACGGAGAGCACGGCGTTGTTCGGCGCGTAGTAAGTGCGGAAGAAGGCGCGCGCGTCCTCCAGGGTCGCCGCGTCCAGGTCGGCCATCGAGCCGATCGGCGTGTGGTGGTAGGGGTGGCCCTCCGGGTACATGAGGGCCGTCAGCTTCTCGAAGGCGGTGCCGTAGGGGACGTTGTCGTAGCGCTGGCGGCGCTCGTTCTTGACGACGTCGCGCTGGTTCTCCATCGACTCGTCGTCGAGCGCGGTCAGCAGCGAACCCATGCGGTCGGCCTCGAGCCAGAGGGCGAGCTCCAGCTCGTGGGCGGGCATGGTCTCGAAGTAATTGGTCCGCTCGAAGCTGGTCGTGCCGTTCAGCGAGCCGCCCGCACCCTGGACGAACTCGAAATGACCATTGCCCTTGACCTGCGCGGATCCCTGGAACATCAGGTGCTCGAAAAGGTGAGCCAGGCCGGTGCGTCCCTTGACTTCGTGGCGTGAGCCGACGTCGTACCAGAGACACACCGCCGCGACCGGGGTCAGGTGGTCCTCGGAGAGCACCACGCGCAGGCCGTTGGCCAGGCGGTGCTCGGTCGCTGTCAGGCCCCCGGAGCCTGCCTGGGCTGTGGCCGTGTGACCCATGGGCATGTACGTCCCCTCGATCGCTGAGCGGTTGTTCAGACCGCGGTTTTCTGCCGGTCCTGCCACTGTATGCAAGCGTGCGGAGCCCTGGAGAAGTTCCCGGCGGCGACCTTGTCCCGGCAGCACGAGATGTGCCCCGGACCGGGTCGCGGTCCCGGTTGTCAGTGCGGCGGTCCACAATGGTCGGCGTCAGTTCTCGTTCACGCTTCAGCATGAGCGAGCCGAAGGGCGCGCCGGTGATGAGAGGGCGAGCGCGCGGAGGCCCGAAGGCTTGAGCACGATCGGCCTCTCATCACCGGCATCAGTGCCCGTAGGCGAGCGACCAGGAAACAGAAGGAGCCGGCAGCGATGGCCCGCCGCAGCACGAAGACCCCGCCGCCCGACGACTCGTACGAGGAGCGGATCCTCGACATCGACGTCGTCGACGAGATGCAGGGCTCCTTCCTCGAGTACGCGTACTCGGTCATCTACTCCCGCGCCCTGCCGGACGCACGCGACGGCCTGAAGCCGGTGCACCGCCGCATCGTCTACCAGATGAGCGAGATGGGCCTGCGCCCCGAGCGGGGATACGTCAAGTGCGCCCGCGTGGTCGGCGAGGTGATGGGCAAGCTGCACCCGCACGGCGACGCGTCGATCTACGACGCCCTCGTGCGCATGGCCCAGCCCTTCTCGATGCGGGTCCCGCTGGTCGACGGCCACGGCAACTTCGGCTCGCTGGGCAACGACGACCCGCCGGCCGCCATGCGGTACACCGAGTGCCGGATGGCCGAGGCCACCAGCCTGATGACGGAGTCCATCGACGAGGACACCGTCGACTTCAACCCCAACTACGACGGCCAGGAGCAGGAGCCGGTGGCCCTGCCCGCCGCCTTCCCGAACCTCCTGGTCAACGGCGCCTCGGGCATCGCGGTCGGCATGGCCACGAACATGGCGCCGCACAACCTGCGCGAGGTCATCGCCGCCGCCCGCCACCTCATCAGGCACCCCAACGCGGATCTCGACGCCCTGATGAAGCACGTCCCGGGCCCCGACCTGCCGACGGGCGGCCGCATCGTCGGCCTGTCCGGCATCCGGGACGCCTACGAGTCCGGCCGCGGCAGCTTCAAGATCCGGGCGACGGTGTCGGTGGAGCCCGTGACGGCCCGCCGCAAGGGCCTCGTCGTCACGGAGCTGCCGTTCACGGTCGGCCCCGAGAAGGTCGTCGCCAAGATCAAGGACCTGGTCGGTTCGAAGAAGCTCCAGGGCATCGCCGACGTCAAGGACCTCACCGACCGCGAGCACGGCCTGCGTCTGGTGATCGAGATCAAGAACGGCTTCGTGCCGGAGGCGGTCCTGGAGCAGCTCTACAAGCTGACGCCGATGGAGGAGTCCTTCGGCATCAACAACGTGGCCCTGGTCGACGGCCAGCCGCTCACGCTGGGCCTGAAGGAGCTTCTTGAGGTCTACCTCGACCACCGCTTCAACGTCGTACGGCGGCGCTCGGAGTTCCGCCGCGGCAAGAAGCGCGACCGCCTGCACCTGGTCGAGGGTCTGCTGACGGCCCTGCTCGACATCGACGAGGTCATCCGCCTGATCCGCTCCAGTGAGAACTCCGCGCAGGCCAAGCAGCGCCTGATGGAACAGTTCTCGCTGAGCGAGGTGCAGACGCAGTACATCCTGGACACGCCGCTGCGCCGTCTCACCAAGTACGACCGCATCGAGCTGGAGGCCGAGAAGGACCGGCTCACCGCGGAGATCGAGGAGCTGACCCGGATCCTCGACTCGGACGCGGAGCTGCGCAAGCTGGTCTCCTCGGAACTGGCCACGGTCGCCAAGAAGTTCGGCACCGACCGTCGTACGGTCCTGCTGGAGTCGGGCGGTGCCCCGGTGGCGGCCGTGCCGCTGCAGGTGGCCGACGACCCGTGCCGGGTTCTGCTGTCCTCCACCGGCCTGCTGGCCCGCACGGCGAACGGCGAGCCGTTCGCGGAGGACGCCGGCGCCAAGCGCGTGAAGCACGACGTGATCGTCTCGGCGGTGCCCGCCACGGCCCGCGGCGAAGTGGGCGCGGTCACCTCCGCGGGCAGGCTGCTGCGGCTGAACGTGATCGACCTGCCCCAGCTTCCCGAGTCGCTGCCGTCACCGAATCTCGCGGGCGGGGCTCCACTGGCGGAGTTCGTCTCCCTGGAGGACGACGAGACGGTGGTCTGTCTGACCACACTCGACGAAGCGTCGCCGGGCCTGGCGCTGGGCACGGCTCAGGGCGTCGTCAAGCGCGTGGTGCCGGACTATCCGGCCCACAAGGAAGAGCTCGAGGTGATCACTCTCAAGGAGGGCGACCGGATCGTCGGCGCGGTCGAGCTGCGCACCGGCGAGGAGGACCTGGTCTTCATCACCGACGACGCACAGCTGCTGCGCTTCCAGGCGGCCCAGGTCCGCCCGCAGGGCCGTCCGGCCGGCGGTGTGGCGGGCGTCAAGCTCGCCGAGGGCGCGAAGGTCATCTCGTTCACGGCGGTGGACCCGGCCGTGGACGCCGTCGTCTTCACCGTCGCGGGCTCCCGGGGCACCCTGGACGACTCCGTACAGACGACGGCCAAGCTGACCCCGTTCGACCAGTACCCGCGCAAGGGCCGCGCCACCGGCGGCGTCCGCTGCCAGCGGTTCCTGAAGGGCGAGGACTGCCTGTCTCTGGCCTGGGCGGGCCCTGCCCCGGCCCTGGCGGCGCAGAAGAACGGCACCCCGGCCGAGCTCCCGGAGATCGACCCGCGCCGCGACGGCTCGGGAGTCTCCCTTGCGAAGACGGTGGCGGTCGTGGCCGGGCCGGTCTAGACCGGGTCGGTCCAGCCCGGGTCGGCGCCGTCCTCCTCGGGATGGCGCACATACCGCAGGACGCCCCACATGCCGTGCTCGTCGGCGGCGTGCGGGGCGTCGTTCTCGCACGCCTCCAGTTCCTTGCCGAGAGCGGCGGCGTCGATGCCGGAGCCGATGAGGACGAGCTGGGTGAGGCGCTCGTCGCCGGCCGGCCAGGGCTCGGGGTAGAAGCGCAGGAAGCGCCCGACGGCGTGGACGGCGTAGCGGTTGCTGAGGTCGTACGGCCCGAAGCCGACGTAGCCCTTGATCCGGTACAGCCCCTCGGGCCGGCTGTCGAGGAACGTCATCAGCCGGCGCGGGTCGAGCGGCTCGGGCGAGACGAACGACAGGCTGTCGTAGGCGGTGTGCAGGTGCCCGGCGTGGTCCGCGCCCGTGTGGTCCTCGCTCCCGTCGGGGCCGTGTTCGTGCAGGTCGTCGAAGGACAGCTGTCCGATGCGCTCCTCGCTCGGCCGGCAGTCGAAGAGGAACTCGGGGTCGATCCGGCCGTAGGTGGCCGGGACGACGGCGGCCCGGTCCACGAGGGACCGCACCAGCCCGAGGACGCGCTCGCCGTCCACCGCCCGGTCAAGCTTGTTGACCACGACGAGGTCGGCCAGCGCGAGGTGCCGGTCGATCTCGGGGTGCCGGCTCCGAGTGTCGTCGAACTCGGCGGCGTCGACGACCTCGACGAGCCCGCCGTAGACGACTCCCGGGTGCTCGCTGGCCAGCAGCATCCGCACGAGCTCCTGCGGCTCGGCGAGACCACTGGCCTCGATCACGATGACGTCGATGCCGAGGGAGGGCTCCGCGAGCCGCTCCAGGTACTGGTCCAGTTCGCTCGCGTCGACGGCGCAGCACAAACAGCCGTTGCCGAGGGAGACCGTCGAGTCGCCGAGCGCTCCCGCCACGGCCATGGCGTCGATCTCGATCGCCCCGAAGTCGTTGACGATGGCCCCGATACGGCTGCCACCGCTGCGGTGCAGGAGGTGATTGAGCAGGGTGGTCTTCCCCGAGCCGAGGAATCCCGCCAGGACGACGACCGGGATCTGCTGCGGGTGCGGGCTCGGCTGGCTCACCGTTGCGACCTTTCTCGCGCCGACGCGTGCACCGGCTCGCGTTCCCGGCACACGTGGGGGGATGGGGATGCCGCCCCAGAATACGAGCCGTGAGATCCACGCCGAGGCGAACGACTGTGCTCGCCCGCCTCCGCGCCTTCGGGCTGACCCTCCCCGGGCACTTGGGGGCGGCGCTCCCCCGTAACCCGGATATGGACGCCTCAGGCGGGCACAGGCGCCGGCGCCTCCGGCCCCACGTACCGTGCCGCCGGCCTGATGATCTTCGTGTCCTCCGCCTGCTCCAGGATGTTGGCGCTCCAGCCCACCGCCCGCCCGGCGGCGAAGGTCGGGGTGAACATCTCGCGGGGCAGACCGCAGAGTTCCATGACCACGCCCGCGTAGTACTCGACGTTGGTGTGCAGTTCCCGGCCGGGCTTCAGCTCCGCCAGGACGGCCTCGATCCGGCGCTCGACCTCGACGGCGAAGTCCACCCTCGGTCCGCCGAACCCCTGGGCGACCTCGCGCAGCATTCGTGACCGCGGGTCCTCCGTGCGGTAGACCGCGTGCCCGAACCCCATGATGCGTTCACCGGCGAGCACCCGCTGACGTACCCAGGGCTCGATACGGTCCGGTGTGCCGATGGCGTCCAGGGTGTCCAGCGCCCGGCTGGGCGCGCCCCCGTGCAACGGACCCGACAGCGCCGCCACCGCCCCGGCCAGGCACGCCGCCACGTCCGCGCCTGTCGAGGCGATGACCCGGGCCGTGAAGGTTGACGCATTGAATCCGTGATCAATGGTTGAGATCAGGTATTGCTCGATCGCCCGTGCGTGCGGCTCGGCGGGCACCGAACCCGTCAACATGTACAGGTAGTTCGCCGCGTAGGACAGGTCCTCGCGCGGCTCCAGCGGTTCCAGGCCCCTGCCCAGCCGGTGCAGCGCCGTGAGCAGTGTGGGAACGGCTGCGGACACCTCGATCGTGTCCTGGCGGCGCCGGTCGGCGTCGATGTCGTACACGGGGCGGAACCCCTTCGCCGCGCCCAGCAGCGACAGGGCCGTACGCATCCCGGCCAGCGGACCGGAACGTCCGCCGGCCGCCGCGATGGCGGGCAGTGCCGCTCGCACCTCGTCGGGCAGCCTGCGCAGCGCGGCGGTCTCGGCCGCGAAGGCCGCGCTGCGCCCGGCATCCGGCAGCTCACCCTGCACGAGGAGATGCCAGACGTCCTCGAAACCGCGGCTCCGCGCGAGGTCGACGGCCGAGTACTGCCGGTAGTGGTAGAAGCCCTCCAGTCCGCGGACGTCACCGATGCGGGTGTCGGTGACGACGACTCCGGCGAGACCCCGAGGCGCTTCGAGAAGGGTGGCTGACCTGTTGTCGGGCATGAGTTCCTCCCTGGACTTGATTTGACTGTCCATGGTTGACTTTAATCCTGTCAATATTGATTGGATCAATATATGAGTCAATATTTAGCTGGACGGATACGGTGGCCCCCATGCGCGATCAAGAACCCGCCCCCCTCGGTGCGGAACGACGGCTGAGCACCAAGGAGGCCGCCGAGCTGCTCGGTGTGAAGCCGGAGACCGTGTACGCGTACGTGAGCCGCGGCCAGCTCAGCAGCCGTCGGGTGAGCGGCGGACGCGGCAGCACCTTCGACGCCACGGAGGTCGAGGCCCTCGCCCGGCGCAACAGGCGGGACAGCGCAGGTGGTTCCGGCTCGGGCGGCGAGCTGTCCGTACGCACCCGCATCACACTCATCGAGAGCGACCGCTACTTCTTCCGCGGGGTCGACGCGGTCGAGCTGGCCACACGGCACACCTACGAGGAGGTCGCCGAGTGGCTGTGGACGGGGCGCATGGTCCCGGGCAGCACGTTCACCGCGCCCGCGGCCTCCGTCGCCGTCGCCCGCCGTGCCGTCGACGCACTGCCCGAACACGCCGCTCCCACGGACCTGTTGCGTGTGGCGACGATCGCCGCCGCGACCGCCGACCCCCTGCGGTTCGACCTGTCCGAGGACGCCGTGCTCGGCACCGCGCGCGCCCTCATCCCCACGCTCGTCGACGCGCTGCCTCCGGCCGGGCGCCACCGCCTCGACGAGGGCCCGCTGGCGCACCGCCTGTGGAGCAGGCTGTCGATGCGCAAGGACCCCGACGAGGCTTCCCTGCGCGCCCTGGACGCGGCACTCGCCCTCCTCGTCGACCACGACCTGGCCGCCTCCACCCTCGCGGTGCGGGTCGCCGCGTCGGCCCGTGCCCATGCCTACGCGGCGGTCTCCGCGGGGCTCGGGGTGATCGAGGGCCCGCTCCACGGCGCGGCCAGCGGGCTCGCCCACCGGCTGCTGCAGGACGTCCTCGAACAGGGCGACGCGGCCCCCGTGATCGCGGACGAACTGCGCGCCGGACGCCGTATCCCGGGCCTCGGACACCGGCTTTACCCCGGTGAGGATCCACGCGCGCGTGCCCTGTTCACCCTCCTGGAGCGGATCCCCCGCGCGGAACCGGCTCTCCTCGCCGCCCGCGACATCGTGGAGACCACCGCCCGCCACACCTCCCTGCACGCCAACGTGGACCTGGCGCTCGCGGTGCTCACCGCCTCGTGCGGCATGGCCCCGACCGCAGGCGAGACGATCTTCGCCGTGGCCCGCACGGCGGGCTGGATCGCCCATGCCCTGGAGGAGTACGGCGAACGGCCGCTGCGGATGCGGCCGAGCGGTCTTTACGCAGGTCCGAAGCCTCCTCAGCCACTGCCGGAGTAGAGCGGGCCGGGGCCGGAGGCCGCCACGACCCAAGTCAGGTTAGGCTCACCTCTGTGAGTACGTGCTCAAGCGTCTCCCGGGACTTCGACGAGCCCGTTTCGGGAACCGCGGCCATCGCGAGGACCTGGCTGTTGCTGGAACAGCCCGGTCCGTGGGGTGCCAAGGCGCTCACCTCGAGCCACCTGGACCCCGCCCTGGGGCGTGCCCTGGAGTCGGCCGCCAAGGACACGGGCGTGCGGATCGCGCTCATCCGCCGCCCCGGGCGCCACGCGGACCGCCGCATGCCCGCCATGCGCCGGGTCTACGTGGCGCACGTGGTCCCGGGGAATGTGTGGCTGCACAGCGCCTCGACCTCGGACCCCGGGCAGCTGCTCGGCCTCGACTTCGCGGCGCTGGGCCGGGGCGACCACCGCACGTTCGACGCGCTGCTCGGCGGCCGGCCCCACGAGGGCGGCCCGCTGGCCCTCGTCTGCACCAATGGCAAGCGTGACCGCTGTTGTGCCCTCCTCGGCCGTCCCCTCGCGGCCGAGCTGGCGACGTCCGGGGTCGAGGGTGTCTGGGAGGTCACCCATCTGGGTGGTCACCGTTTCTCCCCCACGGCGCTCGTGCTGCCGTACGGATACGCGTACGGCCGGGCCGAGGCCCACTCCCTCAAGGAGGTCCTGCACGGCGCCCGGGAGGGGCGCATCGTCGTGGAGGCGTGCCGGGGCAGCTCGGCCTGGGACCGGCCCGGCCAGGCTGCTGAACTCGCCGTGCGCACCAGGATCGGCGAATTCACCGCGGAGGCGCTGAGCGTCGTCCGAACGGCTGGCGCCGCCCAGCGCTGGGAGGTGACCGTCGCCCACACCGACGGACGCCGCTGGCAGGTCGACGTGGCACAGAGCGCGGGTCTGCCGCCCCGCCCGGAGAGTTGCGGGGCGTCCGTGCTCGGTTCGCCCGCTCGGATGGACGTGGTGGCGGTGCGCGAGCTGCGACTCGCGACGGCACTGGCCGGCTGACGGCCGGGCTTCTGCTGCGAGGCGCAGGGCTACCGCTGCCGGTTGGTGGCATGGACGCCGCGATCAAGTATTGATGTCCTCGTCAAGCATGGACGCCACCGTTGAGGACCTGACGCCCCTGCTTGCCCACATTGATCTGGAGATCCACGCCACACCCGTCTAGGGCAGGTAGCCGTCCGCACGTACGGTCGTGGGTATGAGCCGCACTCCCCCCGCACGCCGCCTGCGCCTCGGCCTGCCCCGGAGGGTCTTCTCACAGGTGCTGCTGATGCAGGTGGTGATCGCCGCGGGGGTCGCGGTGCTGGCCACCGGGCTGTTCCTCGCGCCCCTGAGCAACCAGCTGGACGACCAGGCCATGCGCCGCGCCCTCGCGATCGCGCAGACGACCGCGCAACTGCCCGACCTCGCGAAGGACCTGCGGGACACCCCACCCTCGCCGAACGGCCCGGTCCAGCGGGAAGCCGAACGGATCCGCAAGGCCACCCAGGCCCAGTACATCGTGGTGATGGACTGGCGGGGCGTGCGCTGGTCGCACACCGACCCGCAGCAGATCGGCGGCATCGTCTCCACCGACCCCGGCCAGGCCCTGGCCGGCAAGGAGGTCATGGAGATCGACAGCGGCACCCTCGGCCGCTCCGCCCGGGGCAAGGTGCCGCTGCGCGACAGCGACGGCAGCGTCATCGGCGCGGTCTCGGTCGGCATCGCCTACGACAGCGTCCGGGCCCGGCTGATCCACGCCATCCCAGGGCTCCTGGCGTACGCCGGCGGTGCCCTGGCCGTGGGCGCGCTGGCCGCGTGGGTCATCTCACGGCGGGTCCAGCGGCAGACCAGGGACCTGGCGTTCTCGGACATCGCGGCGCTCCTGTCCGAACGTGAGGCGATGCTGCACGGCATCCGGGAGGGCGTCGTCGCCCTGGACCGCACCGGCCGCATCCGCCTCGTGAACGACGAGGCACAGCGCCTGCTCGGCATCGGGGAGGCGGTGCTGGGCCGCTCCCCCGACGAGGCGCTCGGCACGGGGCGTACGGCCGATGTGCTGGCCGGACGGGTCACCGGCACGGATCTGCTCACGGTGCGCGGCCAGCGGGTGCTGGTCGCCAACCGCATGCCCACCGACGACGGCGGTGCCGTGGCCACCCTGCGCGACCGCACCGAGCTGGAGCAGCTGGGCCGCGAGCTGGACTCCACCCGCGGCCTGATCGACGCCCTGCGCGCCCAGGACCACGAGCACGCGAACCGTATGCACACGCTTCTGGGGCTGCTCGAACTCGAGATGTACGACGATGCCGTCGAGTTCGTCGGCGAGGTGGTCGGTGACCACCGGGCCACCGCGGAACAGGTCACCGAACGGATCGAGGACCCGTTGCTCGCCGCCCTGCTGGTCGGCAAGGCGACCGTCGCGGCCGAGCGGGGCGTCGCCCTGTGGGTGTCGGACCGGACCCGGCTGCCCGACCGGCTGGTCGACCCCCAGGGTCTCGTCACGGTCGTGGGCAACCTGGTGGACAACGCCCTCGACGCCGTCGCCGGAGAGCCACACGCGCGCGTGGAGGTCGAACTGCGCGCCGAGGGGCGCACGGTGGTCCTCAGGGTGCGGGACACGGGGCCGGGGATCCCGCCGGAGCACCGGGAGTTGATCTTCACCACGGGATGGTCCACGAAGAAGCCCCCGGCCCACCGCGAGCGGGGCATCGGACTCTCCCTGGTACGCAGGCTGGCCGAACGACAGGGTGGCAGCGCCACCGTCGGCGAAGCACACGGCGGAGGTGCGGAGTTCACCGTCGTCCTGCCCGAGGCGCTGTCCGAGTCCGGCCCGGAACCGGCCGTGCTGACCGTGCCTGCAGCTACGCAGACCGCCGAGAAGGAGTCGTGATGATCGAGGTCCTGGTCGTGGACGACGACGTGAGAGTCGCGCGGGTCAACGCCGCCTACGTGGAGAAGGTGCCGGGCTTCCATGTCGCCGGTGAGGCCCACAGCGCCGCGGAAGCGCTGCACCGGCTGGAGACGCTGCCGCGGCTGGACCTGGTGCTCCTGGACCACTACCTGCCGGACGCCACGGGGCTCGAGGTCGTCCAGGAGATGCGACGGCGCGGCGACCAGACCGACGTGATCATGGTGACGGCGGCCCGGGACGTCTCCACCGTGCAGGCGGCGATGCGGCACGGCGCTCTGCAGTACCTGGTCAAGCCGTTCGCCTTCGCCGGCCTGCGCGGCAAGCTGGAGGCCTACGCGGAGCTGCGCCGCACCCTGGACGGGGGCGGGGAGGCGGAACAGGCCGAGGTCGACCGCATCTTCGGCGCGCTGTCGGCACCGTCGGAGCCGGACCTGCCCAAGGGTCACTCCCCCACCACCGCGGAGCTGGTCCGCCAGTCCTTGATGCATGCGGAGGGACCCCTGTCCGCCCTGGAGATCGCCGAGCGGACCGGGGTGAGCCGTCAGACCGCCCAGCGTTATCTGAAGCTCCTGGAGCGCACAGGACGGGCCAGGCTCACCCTCAAGTACGGCGACGCGGGCCGCCCGGAACACCGTTACGTGTGGGCGACCCGCGGGTAGGACGGCAGTCCTGGTGGCCGGCGTCCTCCCTGAGCGCACCGTCCCTACGCCGCCCCCGCTCCCGTCAGCGACCGCACCTCGGTCTCCGCGTGCTTGGCCTCGTCCGGGACCTCCGCCGAGGTGACCGTCCCCAGCCAGCCCGCGAGGAAACCGAGGGGGATCGAGACCAGGCCCGGGTTCTGCAACGGGAAGTACTGGAAGTCGAGGGCCGGGAAGAGCGAGTCGGGGCTGCCGGAGACCACCGGGGACAACACGACGAGCACCACGGCCGGGACGAGACCGCCGTAAACGGCCCACACTGCGCCCCGTGTGGTGAAGCCGCGCCAGAACAGGGAGTACAGCAGCACCGGCAGGTTCGCCGACGCGGCGACGGCGAAGGCCAGGCCCACCAGGAACGCCACATTGAGGTCCCGCGCCAGCAGACCGAGCCCGATCGCCACCACACCGACGCCGACGGCCGCGACGCGGGCCACCGCCACCTCGCTGCGCGGCTTCCCGCCGCGGCGCCGCAGGGAGGCGTGCAGGTCGTGGGCCACGGATGCCGAGGACGCGAGCGTGATGCCGGCCACCACGGCGAGGATCGTCGCGAAGGCGATCGCGGCGACGACCGCGAAGAGAACCGTCCCCCCGGTGGATCCCGCACCACCGCCCAGATCCAGCGCCAGCAGCGGAACCGCCGTGTTTCCGGCCGCGTTCGACCCGCGCACCGCGTCCGGCCCCAGGATGGCGGCCGCACCGAACCCGAGCACGATCGTCATGAGATAGAAACCGCCGATGAGTCCGACGGCCCAGACGACCGAGCGGCGGGCGGCGCGCGCGGTGGGCACGGTGTAGAAGCGGGACAGGATGTGCGGCAGCCCCGCCGTACCCAGCACCAGTGCCAGGCCCAGACTGACGAAGTCGAAGCGGGCGGTCCAGTCCCCGCCGTACTTCAGCCCCGGTGCCAGGAACGCCTCCCCGTGCCCGCTGCGCTCGGCCGCCGTGAGCAGCAGCCGGTCCACGTCGCCGTGGAACCGCATCAGGACGAGCACCGTGAGCGCGACGGTGCCCCCGAGCAGCAGGACTGCCTTGACGATCTGGATCCATGTGGTCGCCCGCATCCCGCCCAGTGACACGTAGATCACCATAAGCGCGCCCACGCCGATGACCGTCCAGGACCGCGCCGCGTCACTCGTACCGCCGAGCAGCAGCGCCACCAGGCTGCCCGCGCCGACCATCTGCGCCACCAGGTACAGAACGGAGACCGTGACCGAGGAGGTTCCCACCGCGATCCGGACCGGCCGCTCCCTCATCCGTGACGCCACCACGTCGGCGAGGGTGAACCGGCCGCAGTTGCGGACCAGTTCGGCGACCAGGAACAGCACCACGAGCCATGCCACGAGGAACCCCACGACATACAGCAGCCCGTCGTAGCCGAACAGCGCGATGAGTCCGGTGACTCCCAGGAAGGACGCGGCCGACATGTAGTCACCCGCGAGGGCAAAACCATTCTCCATCGGTGAGAAGAGCCGCCCTCCGGCGTAGAACTCCTCAGCCGAACCACGCCTGTTGTGGCTGCCCCATGTGGTGATTCCCAGCGTGACCGCGACGAACGCGCTGAAGAGCAGCAACGCCAGTGTCTGGTGTTCCCCGGTCACGGCCTACCACCGCTCACACCACGCGCCAGTTCCTGCGTGTCCCACCGCAGTTCGAGCGCCGCCCGGTCCCTGCGCAGCCGCGCGTGCCGTGCGTACGCCCAGGTGAGCAGGAACGTCGACAGGAACTGCCCCAGCCCCGCCACCATCGCCACGTTCACCGCCCCCGCGACGGGCCGCGCCATCAACTCCGGCACGGTCGTGGCAGCGACGACGTAGCCCACGTACCAGGCAAAGAAGGCCACGAACGCCGGCACCACGAACTTCCGGTAGCGCCGTCGCACCTCCTGAAAGGCCGCACTGCGCTGTACTTCCAGATACACATCGGCCGCCGCGGGCCCCGTCCCGTCCTCCCCGCGCGCAGGCGGAACCAGCGCATGGGCGTGCGCCCTGTCATCGGCCGACTCGCCCCAACCGGAGGCGAGGGCGTCGTACCAGGGATCGTCGTACCTGAAATGTTCGGCCTCCTCGGCCAGGACCGGGGCCTGACCGTCGAGGGTGTCGGCCGGACTCTCCTGGTCCGTTCCGCCGCCGCGGGGACGGCCCTTGCTCTGCTGCATACCCAAGCATGGACAGAACGGGAAGATCCCCGACTCTTCTTCCCCTCCCACTTCACCCCATCAGGTGACTAAACCGCTGGTGGCCGCACAAGTCCCTTCGCGTAGGCGTAACGCACCGCCTGCGCGCGGTCCTTGAGCCCGGTCTTGGTGAAGAGGTTGTTGATGTGGGTCTTCACGGTCGCCGTGGACACGTGCAGCCTGCGGGCGATCTCCGGGTTGCTGAGCCCCTCAGCGATGAGGAGCAGCACCTCCGTCTCCCGGGCGGTGAGCCCGTCCGGCGGCTCAGGGGGCCCGGCCGGTCCGGTGTCCGACTCGGTGAGGCGCTCCAGCAGACGTCTCTGGATGCCCGGTGAGAGGCCCGCGTCTCCCGACAACACGTTGTGCACGGCCCGCACGATCTCGTCCCCGCCCGCATCCTTGGTGAGGTAGCCGCGCGCCCCCGCAGCCAACGCCGGGAACAGCGACTCGTCGTCCGCGAACGTCGTGAGCACCACGACCTGCGTCCCGGGGTGCTCCGCGCGGATCCTGCGGGTCGCCTCCACTCCGTCGCAGCGGGGCATGCGCAGGTCCATGAGCACCACGTCCGGAGCGAGCCCGGCGACAAGCGACACCGCCTCCTCCCCGTCTCCCGCAGCGCCGACGACCTCGATCCCAGGCAGCAGACCGAGCAGCATCACAATGCCTTCCCGCACCACGGTCTGGTCGTCCGCGACCACCACCCGGGCGGGCTTCGGCCCGGCCTCCTGCGTCATACCGGCACCTTCAACGTCACCACGAACCCCTCCTCGCCGGGCCCCGCCTCGAGGGAACCACCCAGCAGCTCGGCGCGCTCCCGCATGCCCAGCAGACCGTACCCGGCGCCCGTCCCGGTCAGCTCGCCCGGCGAAGCCCCCGAGTCCCGCACGTCGAGCGTCACTTCGTGCGGACGGTAGTCGAGCCTGAGGTGGACCTTGGCGCCCGGGGCATGCTTGCGGACGTTCGTCAGAGCCTCCTGGGCCGCTCGGCGCACGGCCTGGGAAGCCTCGCCCGGCAAGGGTCTCCGTTCACCCGTGATGGTGATCCCGGCGCCGTCGGCCGCGCCCACCAGCCGGCGCAGATAGTCCTCCAGCGGCGTCAGCTCGCCACGCAGAGCGGAGAGCGCCTGCCGGGTCTCCTCGAGGCCGCCCCGCGCCATCTCCCGCGCCGCGACCACGCGTTCACGGACCTGCTCCGGTTTCCCTCCTCGCTCGATCAACAGCCTTGCCGCCTCCAGGTGTACGAGCTGGGCCGAGAGACTGTGGGCCAGTACGTCGTGGATCTCCCGCGCCATGCGGGCCCGCTCCGCGAGCGCCGCCGTCTCCGCCTCGGCCGCCCGCGCTGCCCGCTCCTGGGCGAGAAGCCGCAGGGCACCGGCACGGGCCTCGGCGTCCAGGCGCAAGGTGGAGCCGGCCAGGACGATGCCCATGCCGGTGACCACGGTCGTCAGTACGTCGTCGTTGCTGACCACACCGTATGCGCTCAGTGCCACTACCGCGGCGCTCAGGGCGACGGCCGACGGCAGGCGCTCCAGCGCCGAGACGGCGCAGCCGCAGAGCAGGACAGGTGCGGCGACGCTGAAACCGGACAGCTGAGCTGCGATGGCGATGACGATCAACAGGGCGAGCGAGACCAGCGACGGCCACAGCCGGTGCCGGAGCGTGGTCCGGAAGAAGGTCCAGGCCAGCACGGCCGCGAGCAGGACACCTACGGCGCCGGCCGCCGCTTTCCGACCGCTCGCGTGGCTGTCGGAGAAGGCACCCCACAGCAGCAGGCCGATGACCAGCGTCCGCACCGTCCAGGCCAGCAGGCACCGGGAGCGTGAGAGACCCTCTCGGCTCAGTGCCTCCCGGGAAGGCCAATGCGTCCAGGCGTTCTTCCTCACACGCCCTCTCTCCCCACGAGCTGTGTCGCGGCGACACCGTACGCCTCGCCAAGCCTCGCGCCAGGGCGCGAGGATCGCGCACGCCGGGCCAGGATCCCGGCCTGGACGAGAAGGGTGCCGGCGAGCCCCAGCAGCAGGGCGGGGCTGTCCTGGTGAACGCCCGCTGCCGTGCCGAGCGCGAAGAGACCGACGCGCAGCGCGATGCCGACACCCCAGACGGCGAGGCTCGCCGTGCTGCTCCTGCTCCAGACCGTGCCGTCCGGGTCCGCCCATATCCGGGTGGTCCAGGCCCAGCCGGCTCCGGTCGCCAGGCCGACGAGCAGCTCGGCGCCGAGCAGGAGCGCCGAGGCCGTGGGGTGACGCGCGTCGAGAAGGCCGGGCTCGCGCAGCGCGAGCAGGACCAGGATCGCGGGCAGGAGCCACCAGCGGTGCTCGCTGTCGATCCGGCGCGCACGGAACTGCCTGCCTATCACCACGGCGGCGACGAGCACGATCACCAACGCGTCGACGAGCCCGGACATCACAGCCTCCGTGAGCGGGAGAGGGGTGTCGGCAGCGAGTGCCGCCGATGCCTACGACGCTACGGAAGTCGCAATGCCAAGGAATCGGAGCCCGGGTGGATCACGGGTTGATTCCCGGCACGGTGTCTCTCCACCCGGGGGTGGAGAGACACCGTTCGCGGCCAGACGGCGGGCGTGCACCCGGGACCTGGACGCCCTTGTCCCGGCGCCCGCGCCGGCGGAGCTGCGGCGCTACAGGCCCGAAACCGGGCGTCCGGCATGCGGGATCACCGCGGGGAGCGACCGGCCATCGTGCCGACCCGGCGGCGGTACCCGGCTGGGGACAGGCGAAGCAGCTACGCGTCGATCCGCGAACGGTCGAGCGTCGCCGCCGAGTTGGAGATGAACTCCTTGCGCGGCGCCACGTCGTTGCCCATCAACAGGTCGAAGACCTGCTCGGCGGCCTCCAGATCGGAGAGGTTGATCCGGCGCAGCGTGCGGTGGCGCGGGTCCATCGTCGTCTCGGCCAGCTGGTCGGCATCCATCTCGCCGAGGCCCTTGTAACGCTGGATCGAGTCCTTGTAGCGGATGCCCTTGCTCTGGAACTCCATGAGCTTGTCGCGCAGTTCGCGGTCGGAGTACGTGTAGACGTACTTGTCCTGGCCCTTCTTCGGCTGGACGATCTCGATGCGGTGCAGCGGCGGCACCGCCGCGAAGACCCGGCCGGCCTCGACCATGGGCCGCATGTAGCGGTGGAACAGCGTCAGCAGCAGGGTGCGGATGTGCGAGCCGTCGACGTCGGCGTCGGTCATCATGATGATCTTGCCGTAGCGGGCGGTGTCGATGTCGAAGGTCCGGCCCGAGCCGGCTCCTATGACCTGGATGATCGCGCCGCACTCGGCGTTCTTCAGCATGTCCGTCACGGACGACTTCTGGACGTTGAGAATCTTGCCGCGGATCGGCAGCAGCGCCTGGAACTCGGAGTTCCGGGCGAGCTTCGCCGTACCGAGCGCGGAGTCTCCCTCGACGATGAACAGCTCGCTGCGGTCCACGTCGTCGCTGCGGCAGTCGGCCAGCTTCGCCGGCAGCGAGGAGGACTCCAGGGCCGTCTTGCGGCGCTGCGCGTCCTTGTGCTGCCGGGCGGCGATGCGCGTGCGAGCGGCGGCGACGGCCTTCTCCAGCACGACACGGGCCTGCTGTGCGGCGTCCCGCTTGGTGGACGTGAGGAACGCCTTGAGTTCCTTGGTGACCACGTTGTTCACGATGCGGCGGGCCGCCGAGGTACCGAGGACCTCCTTGGTCTGGCCCTCGAACTGCGGCTCGGCGAGGCGCACGGTGACGACCGCGGTCAGGCCTTCCAGGGCGTCGTCCTTGACGATGTCGTCCTCGGCCACACGCAGCAGCTTCTTGGTGCGCAGCACCTCGTTCATCGTCTTGGCGACGGCCTGCTCGAAGCCCGCGACGTGGGTGCCACCCTTGGGGGTGGCGATGATGTTCACGAACGAGCGGAGGGTCGTGTCGTAGCCCGTCCCCCATCGCAGCGCGATGTCCACGCCGAGCTCGCGGGTGACCTCGGTGGGCGTCATCTGGCCGTGGTCGTCGAGGACGGGGACGGTCTCCTTGAAGGTGCCCTGCCCGGAGAAGCGGAGCACGTCGCAGACCGGCTTGTCGTTCGCCAGGTACTCGCAGAACTCGCTGATGCCGCCGTCGAAGCGGAAGGATTCCTCGCCCTTGCTGCCGCCCTCGCCGAGCCCGTACTCGTCGCGCACGACGATGGTGAGGCCGGGCACCAGGAAGGCCGTCTGGCGGGCGCGCTGGTGCAGCGTCTCCAGGTTGAGCTTGGCGTCCTTGAGGAAGATCTGCCGGTCGGCCCAGTACCGCACGCGCGTGCCGGTGCGGGTCTTCGGGATCTTCTTGGCTTTGCGCAGGCCGCCCTTGGCCTCGAACTTGGCGTCCGGGCCGTTCCCCGCGAAGGCGCCGGGAACACCGCGCCGGAAGCTGATCGCATGGGTGTGCCCAGCGCGGTCCACCTCGACGTCCAGCCGCGCGGACAGGGCGTTCACCACGGAGGCGCCGACGCCGTGCAGACCGCCGGAGGCGGCGTAGGAGCCGCCTCCGAACTTGCCGCCGGCGTGCAGCTTGGTCATGACGACCTCGACACCGGAGAGGCCGGTCTTGGGCTCGACGTCGATCGGGATGCCCCGGCCGTTGTCCCGGACCTCGACCGATCCGTCGTCCTGGAGGATCACCTCGATGTGGTCGCAGTACCCGCCCAGGGCCTCGTCGACGGAGTTGTCGATGATCTCCCAGACGCAGTGCATCAGACCACGGCTGTCGGTCGACCCGATGTACATGCCCGGGCGCTTGCGCACGGCCTCGAGCCCCTCGAGGACGAGCAGGTGCCGCGCGGTGTAGTTGGATCCGTCCCGGTCTGCTCCTGCCAGCAGAGCTGTGGACGGCACGGACGTCTCGGCGGTCACGCGGTTCGCTCCTCGCTGAATTTCGGATGGCGCCCTTGTGGGTAAGGGCGCGGCTTCAGTCACCGGTGAGAGGGTACCGAGGCCTGGTAGAGCCGTTGTAACGCCACCCTCGTCGAAAACTCACACTAGTCCACACTCGTATGAGTGTTCGATCCCTCGATGGAGTGAAGTACACATCACGTTCCCTTCGAGGCATGAACCATTTAGGCTCCGGGCACGTCCTCATGAACAACCGGCAACCCAGCCGGGAGGACCGACCACCGATACAACGCGAAGCCCCGTAAGACACATAGACACGCAATACGGCACATTCGCCGCCAACCGGCAGCAGACAGCCGCCTCGCAAAGATTCTTTCGAGGAAAAGCCACGAGCGGGAACGTTTTGGGGCTGGTTGGATGTTGACCCTGGTACGACAGCTCGTCGAGCTAGAGAAGAGGCGACGTGACTACTGTTCTGACCCCCGCGAGCCCGCTGACGGCCGCTGATCGCTGCGACCGCTGCGGCGCCCAGGCGTACCTGCGCGTCGTCCTGCTCAGCGGCGGAGAGCTGCTCTTCTGCGCCCACCACGGGCGCAAGTTCGAGCCGGAACTCAAGAAGATCGCCGCTGAGATACAGGACGAGACGGAGCGGCTCACGTCCGCTCCCGCGAACGCCGCCGAAGAAGAGCGCTGACACCTCGCGTCCGACGACGAGCCAGCCCGGCACAGGCCGGTGGACGGGCGGTTGCCTCTGATCACCAGAGGCAACCGCCCGTCCGCGTCAGCCGGCCCGGCCCAGGCTCCGCCCGGACGCCTCACACGCCTTCGGACGACGCCTGTCTCCAGCCGAGCGTCCGCATGATGTCGGACACCCTCATGTACACGCCGGGGTTGCCGGCCTGGCCACAGCCGATCCCCCAGGACACGAGTCCGATCAGGCGCCCCTGGGCCACGAGCGGGCCTCCACTGTCGCCCTGGCAGGCGTCCCGGCCTCCCTCGACCTCACCGGCGCAGAGCATGCCCGTGGCATCGTAGGTGCCCTCCGACCCGCCTGGATACGCCTCCTCGCACAGCGCATCGGGAAGCACACGCACCCGCGCCGCCCGCAGGCTGTCCGGGTACTCCCCGGCCCCCGAGATGTCGCCCCACCCGTACACGGTCGCGGTCTCACCCGCCGTGTACGCCGGATCGCCGCCGGCCGCCATGGTGATGATCGACTCACCCTGGATCGGTTCGGCGAGCGTGAGCACAGCGAAGTCCCCGGCATTGCTGATCCCGTCGTAGGCCGGATTCACCCACGTGCGGCGCACGTCGATCTCCTGGCCGTCGCGGTCCGCAAGCAGGTCCGTGCGTCCGACTATGACCTTGAGGTCCCGCACTCGCTCCGGCGGCCTGCCCAGGACGTTCTCGTCCAGACAATGGGCCGCGGTGAGCACGGTCGTGCGGCCGACCGCCACACCCCCGCAGAACTGACCCGCGCGCGTACCCCCGAACCGGTCACGGCTGGACAGGGCGACTGTCCACGGGCTCTGGGACACCTCGACGGGAAAGCCACCTATGACCACGCTGTCGGCGGCCACAGGAGCGCTGGAGCCTATGGCCAGGGCGGGTACCGCGGCTACCAGGGCCAAAGGCAGAAACAGAGCTCGTGCCAGACGGCGACGCATACGCACTCCTCACTCCGTGGTGTCCATGGGAAACCCAGAGTGATCCACCGCGCGTGACCCCGCACCCGCGGCGGCGCAGCACCGCGAAGGCCCGGTCCCCCTCGGGAACCGGGCCTTGCGCGCCGTACGACCTGACTCAGTCGAGGTAGTCGCGCAGCACCTGCGAACGGGACGGGTGGCGCAGCTTCGACATGGTCTTGGACTCGATCTGGCGGATCCGCTCACGCGTGACGCCGTAGACCTTGCCGATCTCGTCGAGGGTCTTCGGCTGACCGTCGGTGAGGCCGAAGCGCATGGAGACCACGCCCGCCTCGCGCTCGGACAGGGTGTCGAGAACGGAGTGCAGCTGCTCCTGGAGGAGCGTGAAGCTGACGGCGTCGGCCGGGACGACCGCCTCGGAGTCCTCGATGAGGTCACCGAACTCGCTGTCGCCGTCCTCGCCCAGCGGGGTGTGCAGCGAGATCGGCTCGCGGCCGTACTTCTGGACCTCGATGACCTTCTCCGGGGTCATGTCGAGCTCCTTGGCCAGCTCCTCAGGGGTGGGCTCGCGGCCCAGGTCCTGGAGCATCTGGCGCTGCACACGCGCGAGCTTGTTGATGACCTCGACCATGTGCACCGGGATACGGATGGTGCGAGCCTGGTCGGCCATGGCGCGGGTGATCGCCTGACGGATCCACCAGGTGGCGTACGTGGAAAACTTGTAGCCCTTGGTGTAGTCGAACTTCTCGACCGCGCGGATCAGACCGAGGTTGCCTTCCTGGATGAGGTCCAGGAAGAGCATGCCGCGGCCGGTGTAGCGCTTGGCCAGGGAGACCACCAGACGGAGGTTGGCCTCCAGCAGGTGGTTCTTGGCGCGGCGGCCGTCCTCGGCGATGATCTCCAGCTCGCGCTTGAGCTTGGGGGCGAGCTTGTCGGCGTTGGCCAGCTTGTCCTCGGCGAACAGACCGGCCTCGATGCGCTTGGCGAGTTCGACCTCCTGCTCGGCGTTGAGCAGGGGGACCTTGCCGATCTGCTTGAGGTAGTCCTTGACCGGGTCGGCGGTGGCGCCGGCTGCGGCGACCTGCTGGGCGGGCGCGTCGTCCTCGTCCTCGTCGGAGAGTACGAAGCCGGCGTTCTCGGTGGTGCCCTCGGGCTCCTCACCGGGCTTGCCGGGGGCTGCCTCCTCGAGTACTTCCTCCTCGAGGATCTCGGCGTCGTCCTTCTTCGCGCTGGTCTTCTTGGCCGCCGTCTTCTTGGCGACGGTCTTCTTCGCGGCCGCCTTCTTGGCGGTCGTCTTCTTGGCAGCCGCCTTCTTGGCGGGCGCCTCCTCCTCGACGGACGGCTCGGCGGCGGGCGCCGCCGGCGTGGCGGTGGCGGTGGCCTTCCGGGTGGTCACCGCCTTGGCCGCGACCGTCTTGGTGGCGGTGCGCTTGGCGGGACTCTTCGCTGCGACGCTCTTTCGGGTGCGCTTGGGCTCTGCGGCACTGACCATCAGCGTCACACCCTCTTCCTCGAGGATCTGGTTGAGGCTGCGCAGTACGTTCTTCCACTGAGTGGCCGGAATCTGGTCAGCTTCGAAGGCCCGACGCACGTCATCGCCGGCGATCTGCCCCTCAGCCTTTCCCCGCTCAATGAGCGCCATGACAGAGACGGACTCGGCGATCTCCGGCGGGAGCGTACGGGATGTGCTGGCCGACACGAACAACCTCTCGGAACGTTGGAAAACGGCTTCCGGCCCCGTCCAACGTGGACAGGAGCCGACCACCGGCTTGGGGATGGGCCGACGGCACGGGCGGGGGCCGGGAAGATGCACAGCGCCGTGAACGGCGTCCGTATTCCCTCCGCGGCTGTCACCTCTTAGGTCATCGCGTTCTTCCCGCGAGCGTTACGCCCAATCTGCGTGGCCCGAGTCACACCCCGTAAGCGAACAAAAACGGTCAGACGCGGACGTAGGTGGTCATATTCAGCGCGGCCGTCCGCCCGATGGGACATCGGCCCCTTCGCGCCGTCGGACCCCGCAGGATCACCAGGATCCCACGGGGTCCGACGGGAGGCGGATCACCGGTCAGGCGCTGCCACAGGAGGGGGGTGGCACGCCCGGCCGCGCCGCCCGCGGAACGCGGTCAGTGCTCGCGCGGGGCGGGCACGACCCGTTCCACCTCGGGGTGGACCGTGAGGAGTTGCCGCATGGCCGCCTCGGCCGCCGCCCCGTCGCCGGCAGCGAGGGCGTCGCAGATGCGGCCGTGGTGCGCCAGGGCCGTCTCGTTCGGCCGGTCACAGCCCGTCACCGGACCGCCCGACACCTGGAGTGCCGCGGAAACGATCCCGGACAGGTGCTCCAGCATGCGGTTGCCCGCGACCTGGATGAGCAGCGAGTGGAACTCGGAGTCGGCACGGGAGAACGTGAGCGCGTCACCCTGAGCCATCGCGTGCCCCATGATCTCGACCATGTCCGTCAGGCGCTGCTGCACGTCCTCGCGCCCGTGCCCGGCGGCGAGGCGGGCCGCCAGTGGCTCGATCGTCCATCGCAGCTCGCTCAGCTCACGGCGCTGGTCGTCGCGCTGAGGCCCGAAGGCCCGCCACTCGATGATGTCCGGGTCGAGGAGGTTCCAGTCGCTGACGGGGCGCACACGCGTGCCGACGTTCGGGCGGGCGCTCACCAGGCCCTTGGCCTCCAGGACGCGGAGCGACTCGCGGACGACGGTGCGGGAGACCTCGAATCGCTGACCGATCTCCTCGGGCACCAGCGGGCGGTCGGCCCCCAGGTCGCCGGAGACGATCATCTGCCCCAGCTGTTGAACGAGCTGGCCGTGCAGCCCGCGCCCGCGGCTTCCCGCGGCGCGGCGGCCCACGCGGCCCAGCTCGGACTCCCCGCCGTCCCAGGCAGGAATCCCGACACGGTCGACGGCGGGCGCCTCGGCGTACGGGTAGCGGTCGAGTTCGCCCGGGTTCGCGAGGCCGGAGTCAGCGGAGCGGGCGGCGGTCATCATGGTGTGCGCAAGGGTACTCACGCATCCTTTGTCGGCGCCGTCTCCAACTCCCTTGAGGTCTTTGGTGAAAAGCACACGAAAGGGTGATCGCTCACCCCGTCGCAATTGACGCCTTATCGGAAAGAAATGTGCGTTCTGCGGGGAGTTGTGGGCACGGCCGGACCAAGGGTTACGGACAGTCGTCACCGGAGTCTGCTGCGCAGGGCGGTGAGCAGATACGCGCACAGCAGCGCGGCCAGCGACAACGTCAGCGCGCCGCCCACAGGTTGGGAAATCAGCTTGAGAGCGGCCTCCAGGTAGCGCTCTCCTCCGAAGGGCCACCGCGGCAGGAGAGTCTCGCGCAGCCGCACGGGGAGGCCGGCAGCGGTTCGCACGGACGGGCCGTTCACGAGCTTGTGCACGACCGGTACGACGAGGATGGGGACGGCGGCCACTGCGGCGAGCCCGGCCGAGGTGGACCGGAAGACACCTGCGGCGAGCACGCCGGCCCAGGCGCAGCCGACCACGAGCCCGATCCAACTCGCACTCAAAGGGAGCCAGTCGACGGGAACCTGAGCGAGCTCCCGTCCGTAGACGAGATAGAGCACCTCGGCGTCGCAGCCGACGGTGAGGAGGGCCAGCAAGAGCGCGGTGGTCGAGGAGACGAGCAGCTTGGCGGCCAGCAGTCCCAGCCGGCGGGGCACGGTGCCGCGGTCCGCGGCCAGGGCGGGGTGGCGGAACTCGTCGCCGAAGGCGAGCGCGCCGAGCAGACCCGCGCCGAGTGCCGCGGGAGGCAGCGGCAGCTCCTGCGGCCAGGCGGCCAGCAGACGCGGTTGCGGAGTGTGCCCGATCCGGGCGAGCACGACGGCGGTCACGGCGGACACGGCGAGCACGACTGCGCCGGTGAGGAATCCGGTGCCGATTCCGGTGGCACGGCGGATCTCGTAACGGAGGGGGCGGAGCGGGCTGGGGGCGGAGCGGACGGAGATGGGGGGCGGCAGAGCAGGCAGCTCGTCGAGCGTGTGAGCCGTACCGGCCCCGGTCGGGTGCGGCGCCGTCGGCAAAAGTGTTCCCGTTCCTGCCGACGAACCACCGCTTGTTCCATTGGCCGGAGAGGCGTTTGGGCACTCGCGCGGCTCGAGGTCGGGCAGTTGCGGTTGCCCGAAGGAAAGTGAAGGCCCGATCGTGACTGGCTCTTCTGCGTCCGAGACGGATCTAGGCTCGGACGCGGTGTGCGGCTCGGGCGAGATGACCGCACGCACCTCGGAGCAGGGCGAAGGCTCAGGTGACTGCGCCGGTACGTCCGCGTCCGCAGAGGACGCCGGTTCAGACCCGGGACGGGGCGCGGCCGCGGGGGCCGTGGAGTCCATGCGATGAGCGTGACCCTCCGCACCCGGCCCCATGTCACCGATCTCGTCCGCGAGTTGATGAACGACGATGCCGTTGCGAAAGGCGATCTCACCGATGTCCGCGCAGGTACCGCCGTACACCGAAAGGCGGTTGCCGCCCTCTCGGACGACTTCGACGGAGCGCTGGGAGGTACGGGCCTGCTTGGCCAGGAGAACCGCCAGACGGGCCGCGTGCGGACTGCGTACCGCGACCCGGGGGCGCAGGCGGGTGCGTGCGAACTCCGCGGCATCCTGGTCGGCCACGAGCCTGCCCTGCTCCAGTGTGACGACGTGGTCGGCGGTGCGGGCGGCCCCCTTGGGGTCGGACGTGGTGAACAGGACCGTGCCGCCCTGGTCGGCGTGGGCGCGCAACATGCCGTGCAGCCAGGTGCTCTCGCGAGTGGAGAGCCCGTCGTCCGGGTCGTCGAGGACGAGGGTGTGCGGGTCGGCCAAGAGGACACAGGCGACACCCAGGCGCCGGTCCATGCCGCGGGAGAGGGTGCCGAGACGTTCCTCGCGCAGGCTCACGAGCCCGACCGCCTCGAGGACTTCGTCGGCACGACGAATCGGGACCCCCGCGGCTGCGCACAGCATGCGCAGATGACCTCTGACCGTGCGTGCGGGATGCCCGGGCACATCGCCCAGCAGCGCGCCGACCTCACGCGAGGGATGAGCGATGCGGTGCAGCGGACGCCCCCGGAAGTGAGTGATGCCGCGGCCCTGTTGAAGTTCGAGCATCAGTCTGAGAACCGTGGTCTTGCCCGCGCCCTGCGCTCCGAGCAGCGCGGTGATGCGCCCCGCCCGTGCCTCGAACGAGACGTCGTCGGCTGCGGGCGGAAGCTCTTTGCGGGGCTTGCTGGTCAATCCGAAGGCCTGGATCACCCACAGCAAGATAGCGCGCTATGTCCGATTTACTAGGCATCCCAGGTCGTTACCGAGGTGCACCTCGGGAATGGCCCGGCGCCCGTGACCGGACTGCGGGCGGGTCGAGTTCCTCCCTACGGCGCCGGCCGCACCCCGGCCGGTCACTCACACTTCGGGGCGCAGCATCGGGGGGTTGAGCAGGGTCGCGCCACCGGCACGGAAGAGCTGGGCGGGACGTCCCCCCTGGCGGGTTGTCGTCCCACCGGTGGGCACGAGGAAACCCGGCGTGCCCGTGACCTTGCGGTGGAAGTTGCGCGGGTCGAGCGCTACGCCCCACACCGCCTCATAGACACGGCGCAGCTCCCCGACGGTGAACTCGGGCGGGCAGAAGGCGGTGGCCAGGGACGAGTACTCGATCTTGGAACGGGCGCGCTCCACTCCGTCCGCCAGGATCTGGGCGTGATCGAAGGCGAGCGGCGCGACCGGCTCGGCATCACGCCCGTAACCGCCCTGCTGCAGCAGCTCCTCGACCGGGGCCCAGCGCGCGTTGCTGGCGTCTCCTCCTGCCCTGGGCGCGGGCAGGTCGGGGGCGAGCGCAAGGTGGGCGACGCTCACGACCCGCATCCTGGGGTCCCGCTTGGGATCCCCGTAGGTGGCGAGCTGCTCCAGGTGTGCGCCGTTGTCCTGGGCCGGGGCGGACGGATCGTGGACCCGCAGCCCTGTCTCCTCGGCCAACTCGCGTGCCGCAGCCTGTGCCAGGTCTTCGTCCGCCCGTACGAAACCGCCGGGCAGCGCCCAGCGCCCCTGGAACGGCGGTTCGCCCCTGCGTACCGCCAGCGCACACAGGGCATGGCGGCGCACGGTCAGCACGACCAGGTCCACGGTGACGGCGAAGGGCGGAAACGCTGACGGGTCGTAGGGCATGCGGCGATCATAGTCGTCTGCCTGACGATAAACACTCCCTTCACCGGTCCGTCCGCCTAGTGATCCACTTCGGTCCGGTTACGGACTCCGCTGCCTGCCAAACGGTCCCGAAACGGCATGTCGCTGCACGTCACACGCCCAGTTGCAATCCTTCGGCCGCCTCCTCGACCATGGCGAGGCCCAGTCGGCCGACCCGTACGGAGAACGGGGCACCCGCCACACGCAGTCCCATGAGGCCGATCTCCCCGAGGGGCGCGCTGCGGACGGGGCGCAGGGTGACCGTCCCGGCCGGCACATCGGGACGGATGCCGGCGAGGGTGGTCAGCAACAGGACTCCCGCAGCCGCCGCTGTGGCCGCGGGACGACAGGCTGCCGGATGCGGGAGCGGAGCACTTCCTTCCGTGCGCTGCTCCCCCGCGTACATCTCGGGCAGCCGGTGGGCGAAGGTCTCGGCCGCCGCGAGCACCCCGTGCAGCAGAGAGCCGGCTTCCTTCTCATGACCCGCGGCGGCCAGTCCGGCGACGGCCAGGGCCGTCTCCTGGGTCCGTACGGCTCCCGCGCGGTGGCCGAACGGGTTGAATCCCGTCTCCTTCGCACTCAGTCCGCGCAGGCCCCACCCCGAGTCCATGGCCGGGCTGCCGAGCAGCCGGGCGAGGTGCTCGGTCCGCACCTTGTCGAGCAGGCCGGGCGCCGACTCGCCCCCACCCAGCAGGCCCGTGTCGAGGAGGTGCACGGCAGCCGCTCCGAGGTGCGGCACCGGACTGCCGTCCGGCGCATATGCTGCCGCGGGCCAGCCGCCCCCACGGTCCTCGACCCAGAAGTGCGTGCGGAATGCGGTCCGTAAGGTCTGCGCCCACTCCCGAAGGGCCGCTCCCCCTTCCCTGCCACAGGCTTCGAGCAGGTCGGCTCCCAGCAGCGCGGCACGGTGGGCGTGGGCCTGCGTCTCGCAGCGGACGGGTCCGCCCGGGTCCGGGTCATGCAGGTAGGTCCCGTCGTCCACGGTGGTGCGCAACCAGGCCAGGCAGCGCTCGGCGGTGGGCAGCAGCTCTTCCGTCTCCTGGTCGGGGAGCCCCCAACGGCGTGCCTCGGCGAGCAGGACGGGGAAGAGCAGCGTGGCCTCCGTGCCGGTGCACTGTGGCGGCAGGTGCGGCCCGGCGTCTCGTCTGGGGCCGGGAATCATTCCGAACTGCCTTCCCGGACCGGGGAGTTGGGTCCGGGCGAGGGTCCGCAGCGTTCCCGCGGCAAGGCCGGTGCCCAGCGGCAGCGCCATCCGGGCGGCGACGAGCGCGTCGGCGGGAGCCAGGCCGCAGCGCCAGGGCGCCCCGGCCGCGAGGTGGGTGTCGGCGGGGTTCGCGGAGTCACGCAGGAGGAGGGCCTGGAGGTCCTCGATGCTCGTCCGCAGCAGGGCAGAGACTCTCGGGTCGTCGCCCTCCGCACGCGCGGCGGCCAGCGGACTGGTCGCCGTGTGTCCCACGGCTCGGAGCGGGCCCGCCCCCGCCGGCCGCACCCGCAGTTCGACGGTTCTGCTGCCACCGGGCGGCAGATCGAGCTCCCATCGCAGCAGCCCGGCTGAGGCCAGGGAGTCCGAGGGGGGCGGTTCGGCCGTGACTGAGGCGTTGCCGGTGGAGCAGGACCAGCGCAGGCCGGAGCCGTGAACGCTTGCGGGGAGTTCGGGTCCCGCGTTGCCGGAGGCGATCGCCCCGAGGTCGGCCAGGTCTGTGCCCAAGACGATCTCGACCGGCAGCTTCAGGGGGCGGGGAGCCGCGCTGTGCAGGGTGATCCGCTCAGTACCGTCGGCGAATCGGTTGCGCTCCACGATCACGTCAGGGTCCGGGCCCGTCTGCGGTGACGTGCGGAGTGTGCCCACGAACCGGGCGCGGTCGGCCTGGGCCATGCGGGCTTGAACCGCGAGGGGTTCTCGCCCGGCGACGCGGATCTCGCACCGGGAGAGCACGCGACGCCCGGCCCGGTAGAAGCCCTCCAGCCCGCGTCCGGTCAGCTGCCCCTCCTCGGTCGAGATGACGAGGCCGGGGAGGGCAACACAGATCATCGCGGTGTGGACGGATGGAAGGCCGGCGGACCAGCGAAGTCCGGGGATCGTGGCGCCCCGGGGCGGGGGTACGGACGAGTGGCCCCTGGATGACGGTGCCCGACTCTGAGCGAAGAACGGTGAGGGCGGGCCACACCCCGGACCCGTACCGGAGCGGCGGCTCTGAGCCGGCCCTCGGGGAGACGGCAGGCCTGAGCTCGACGACGAGGGCGGGCGCGAGCCGGTGCCGATGGGAGCGGTGGGGGACGCAGACGGGTACGGTGTGCTGCCGGGGAACCTCGGCCCGAAGCCGTCGAGACGCGCCACCGGCTGGGCAGGCACACCCTGGCCCCCTACCCCGGGCGGGCCGACCCCCGGCCCGAGGGGTACCGGTGGCCCACCCTGTGGGCGGCGGTCGTCGGCGGCAGGCGGAGTCGGCTGTTGCATGAAAAGGCTTCCTCTGCGCTCGGTGCGCCAAGATCGGACTCTGCCCTGGTGCCGGAGGGCTCCGACGAGGCAGGGGCAGTGCGGCCGCACGGCCCGGCCGGCCGTTCCGCCACTCAGGTGAACGCTGCGAGCGGCCTCCGGGTCACGCCCGCGCCCCGGGCTTGTGCACCTCGGGGCCGCCCGGCCGGGCTCACTCCTCACGGCTTGCGCGCCGACCGGGCTGCACGCCGCCATCGCCCCTGTCCCTGCAGGGGGTGGCTGTCTTCTTCGACGTCCGCGAACGCGAGCCGCCGGTTCGACCGCTGCCCGGCCGCGCGGTACCGGCCGATGACGCACGGTCCGGGCGCAGGCCGGTTTCGGGAGCGCCCGTAGGGCTTGTGGGGCCCGCGGGGCGGGTGCTGCCGGCAGGGCGGGTGGTGCCCGCAGGGCCACGGGAGCGACGGCGACGACGGGGCGACGCGGCCGCCGCCGGTGGCGAGGCTTTGCTGTGTGTCTCTGCCTCAGGCACCAGCGCTGCCGATGAGGAAGCATGTCCGCCCCCCGGCTGCTCAGTGCGAAGGCACCTGCGGATCGTCTCCGGGTCGAGGCCCTCATTGCAGGCCTGGTGCAGGAGGCGGGCGAAGAGATAGTCGGGGTCGGCTCCCAGGGCCATGGCGAGGGCTTCTCGGGCTTCCAGTTCGTCACCGGTGGACCAGGCGACCCAGCCGGCGAGGGTGAGCGGCGCCGCGGCATGTTCACCGTAGGGCCCGACGCAGCGGCGGGCCAGGGTCCGCCAGAGGCGAAGGGCTCGTCCGGCTTCCTCACCCTCCATCCATGCGGCCGCGCGGTCGCGGGTCGCGCGGTCCTGCAGTCCGAGGATCAACCGGGCGGCCTCGTCGTACCCGAGCAGTTCGTCGTCGCGGAGATCCGCCAGGAGCGCGCCGCAGACCGGCTGGGCCTCGGCGAAGCGGTCCAGGACCCTTCCGGCCAGTTCCATCGTCTCGTCGGCCACGGCGGCGCGGCCTGTGTCGTCCAGGATCTTCGGCACCAGCGCCATGCTGGCAGTGTCCAGGGCGGCCTCCTGTTCGAGGGCAGCGGCGTTCTCCCAGGGGAGCAGGCGGGCCCTGAGCTCCCGCAGCGTGCCGCGTACCTGAATACCGGCGTAGGTGGCCGCCGCCGCCAGCACGGAGGTTCCGGGCAGGCCCATAGGGGCTCCCTCGGGGGAGCAACAGGCCTGGTTGTCGCAGCAGTACGACCAGTAGCGGCCCTCCGAGATGCACAGGGCCTCGACGACCACCACGTCCAGGGAACCGCACTCGACGCGCAGCCTCTGGGCCAGGGGCCTCAGCCGCTCCATCACCTGCCGGCCGGTCTGTCCCTTTTCCGGTTCCTGGCACAGGAAGGCGACCATCGATTCCGGCCGGGCCCCTCGGCGTTCGCTGCCCGTCACGAGGCCGTGGGCCAGTTGCCGGGCTGCTGAGGGCCAGTCGTCCGCGCTCGCCGGGATGCCGAGCCGGGCCCGGCCCCCGAAGCGCCCGCGTCCGTCGCTTTCGTGGAGCGCGACCAGGACGATGCTGTCCTCGGGGCGGTATCCGAGCAGGTACGGCAGGGCGTCGGCCAGCTCGGCCGGCGTGCGCAGGGTGACCTGGTGCGCGCCGCCGTGGCTGTCGTACGGCGGGCCGGAGGTGTGCAGCCCGGAGGCGTCGCTCCCCTTGTTCTCCTGTTCACCGGGCTTGTGCCCGCTCTGCGCCTCGGACCCTGTGATGTCGCCGTTCTCAGAGGATCCGGTCGTTTCGCTGTGGTTCGTCATGCGAAGACGATCTCGCGGAACGCGAACGTCCGCTTGAGCCTGTGGATAAGTTCGGTCAGGAACACGTCACCCACGGCCAGTGCGTCCAAAGATACCGGCGGGCGGCTCCGGATGTCAGTGGCGTCCTGTTGTATGGAACGCATGGAGCACACGAGCAACGCGGAACTCCGGGCGGCCGCCGACGCGGTCCTCACCCGACTCGTCGGGGACATCTCGGGAGAGGCACGGCTGCGCGAGGACCAGTGGCTGGCGATCGAGGCGCTGGTCGCCGACAGACGCCGTGCCCTTGTCGTCCAGCGCACGGGCTGGGGCAAGTCGGCGGTGTACTTCGTGGCGACCTCGCTGCTGCGGGCGCGTGGCAGCGGCCCCACCGTGATCGTGTCCCCGCTGCTCGCGCTCATGCGGAACCAGGTCGAGGCCGCGGCTCGGGCCGGCATCCATGCCCGCACCATCAACTCCTCCAACACCGAGGAGTGGGAGGCCGTCCAGGACGAGATCGCCGCGGGCGACGTCGACGTCCTGCTGGTCAGTCCTGAACGACTCAACAACCCGGACTTCCGGGATCAGGTACTCCCCCGGCTCGCGGCCGCCACCGGGCTCCTGGTCGTGGACGAGGCCCATTGCATCTCCGACTGGGGCCACGACTTCCGACCTGACTACCGCAGGCTGCGCACCATGCTCGCCGATCTCCCACCCGGTGTGCCGGTGCTCGCCACCACCGCCACGGCCAACGCGCGCGTGACCGCCGACGTCGCGGAGCAGCTCGGCACCGGCGGCAGCTCGGACGCCCTCGTGCTCCGGGGACCGCTGGACCGGGACAGCCTGAGCCTGAGCGTGCTGCGCCTGCCCGACGCCGCCCACCGGATGGCCTGGCTCGCCGAACACCTCGACGAACTGCCGGGGTCCGGAATCATCTACACCCTCACCGTGGCCGCCGCCGAAGAGGTCACCGCCTTCCTCCGGCAGCGCGGCCACACGGTCTCGTCGTACACGGGCAAGACCGAGAACGCCGACCGCCAGCAGGCCGAAGAGGATCTGCTCGGCAACAAGGTGAAAGCGCTGGTCGCCACCTCGGCGCTCGGCATGGGCTTCGACAAGCCCGACCTGGGATTCGTGGTGCACCTGGGATCGCCCTCCTCCCCCATCGCCTACTACCAGCAGGTGGGCCGCGCCGGACGCGGTGTGGAGCATGCCGAGGTGCTCCTGCTCCCGGGCAAGGAGGACGAGGCGATCTGGAAGTACTTCGCGTCGCTCGCCTTTCCCCCGGAAGAGCTGGTGCGCCGCACGCTCGACCTGCTCGCACACGCGGAGAAGCCGTTGTCGCTGCCCGCCCTGGAGCCGCTGGTGGAGCTGCGTCGCTCCCGCCTCGAGACCATGCTCAAGGTGCTCGATGTGGACGGGGCGGTCAAGCGGGTCAAGGGCGGCTGGATCGCAACCGGTCAGCCGTGGGCGTACGACGCCGAGCGGTACGCGTGGGTGGCGCGGCAGCGCGAGACCGAGCAGCAGGCCATGCGCGCCTATGCGTCGACGACGGACTGTCGCATGGAGTTCCTGCAGCGCCAGCTGGACGACGAGGCGGCCAAGCCGTGCGGCCGCTGTGACAACTGCGCCGGCCCGCGCTTCACGGCCGACATGTCCGAGGAGGCGCTCGACGCCGCACGCGTGGACCTGGGCCGGGCAGGCGTCGAGGTGGAGCCCAGGCGCATGTGGCCCACCGGGCTCCCGGCGATCGGAGTGGATCTCAAGGGACGCATTCCCGTGGGCGAACAGGCCGCGTCAGGCCGCGCGTTGGGACGCCTGTCGGACATCGGGTGGGGCAACCGGCTACGGCCCATGTTCGCACCCCAGGCGCCCGATCTCCCCGTCCCGGACGACGTGGCCAGGGCGGTGGTGGACGTACTGGCCGACTGGGCCAAGGGCCCCGACGGCTGGGCAGCAGGCGCACCTGAAGGCCGGTTGCGCCCGGCCGGCATCGTCACCGTCGCCTCCCGCACGCGGCCTCAGCTGATCGACTCCCTGGCGGCGCACATCGCCGAGGTCGGCCGGCTGCCGCTGCTGGGCGCCGTCGAGTACACCAGCGATGCCCACCCGGGTTCCCGGAGCAACAGCGCGCAGCGGCTGAAGGCGCTCGACGGAGCGCTGACCGTGCCGCCCGCCCTGGCGTCCGCTCTCACCGGCGCCCAGGGCCCGGTCCTCCTGGTGGACGACTACACGGAGACCGGCTGGACCCTGGCCGTAGCGGCCCGCATGCTCCGACGCTCCGGCGCGCAGGGGGTGTTGCCACTGGTGCTGGCCGTGCAAGGCTGACGGCGGACCGGGCTCGGGGCGGTTGCCCGGCACACCCTGGACGCGGCACCCGCCCGAGACGTACGCACGTGCCGTGCTCGAACGCCCCGTGGGTGGTCCGGTGACACACGCCGTGGGGATATTAGCCGCGCATCATCTGATAACGGTCGGCTGCCTCAATTGCTCGTTGCCGCATTCAAGTTCGACAGGAAGAATTGAGGCCCGCTCCCGCACGGCTCGTCCGCCGCTCCGGTAGGGCTTTGCCGCGGTGCGCGCTCCCAGAATCCGACCCCGCCCGCAGTGTGGGCGCGTAGCCGAAGGGAGGACCGTGACCTTCGGATTCGCTCCGGCCTCGGCAGCGGCGTCGACGTCCGTCGCTGCCGCCAACCGCCTGCTCGAACCCGCGGAATGGGCCGCCGCCGGGATCCCACTCCTGCGCAATCCCCGCGAGATCGTCAGCGGACTGCACTCTCGCCACCACCCGCAGCCGGCGACCGCTGTGGTCGCCGTGCTCGACCCGGACGAGCGGCTGCGGGCGAGCGCGTCGTTCGTGCGCCGTTCGGCCCCGGCGGACGGCTGGATGTTCCGCAACGCGCTGCTCGCGCAACTGCGCCGGGTGATCCCGCACGACCTGCGCCGCCGGACGCCGGTACGCACCGCCGTACTCCTCTACTGCCGTGAGGGCGACGCGCGTTGGACGGAGGAGGACGGCGCGTGGATGTGGGGGCTGCGCGACGCGTGTACCTTGCACGGGCTGCGCTGCGGGGCGTACATCACGCTGACCCGTGACGGCTGGCAGGTTCTCGGCGAGGGCCGCGGCGGACGCCGCCCCCACTCGGCCTCGGCGCCGGAGCCGTTCGCCACGTCGGAGGCACCGCCCCCGATGCCGCGCACCGGCGGCGCCTCCGAGGTCCTGCGCCGCGCGGCGGCGGCACGCTGAGTCCCGGACAGGCCGCTCGGCACGGCCCCGGGACCGTCTCCTTGACGCACGGCATCACAGGGGCCGGAAGGAACTAGCTCCCCAAGCGCTGCTCCGCCCGAGCCGTAAGCACAGCGGTCCGCCGCAGCGGCAAAGAGCGCCCTCGGGCCGGGCGAGGCCGTCACCCATGCGCGGCCTCTCGCCCGCCGCGCATGGGGGGACGCCCGCCGTCCAGCACCGCCGCAGCGGCGCTCGGAGTCACCCCCCCGGCGCTCTGGCGGGCGCCACGGCATCGGCTCAGACGCCCGCGCCCAGCACCGAGTTGATCCGCTGCGGGTCGCCGCACACGATCAGCAGGGCGCCGGCCCGGGAGTGGGCCAGGGACAGGGCACTCACGGCCGCGGTCTCGGGACCACCGTTGACGGCGACCACGACAACCGGACGGGACGCGGCACGGGCCGCGATGGTGGCGTCCGTGTAGAAGACGTCGTCGGCGGCGTCGTGCTGGGCCCAGTAGGAAGTTTCACCGAAGGACAGCTCGTGGGCGGCCCACGGGTGCTGCTCCCCGGTAGTGAGCACCAGGATGTCGCCGGGAGCACGACCGGAGTCCAGCAGCATGTCCACGGCCTCCTCGGCGGCGTCGAGCGCCCCTTCGGCGGAAGCCGGGATCAGCTGGATCTGCGGGGTGACCGGAGCGGCGGCACCGGTGGCAGGGCCCGACGGAGCGGGCTTGGCGGCCACATCGCGCGGCGTACGTTGCACCGGCGGCGCCGGCCGGAGAGGGCCGGGGCGACCGGGACGCGACGGGGCCGCGGGACGGGGGCCGGGTACGGGACGGGGGGTCGGCGCGGTACGGCCACTGGCCGGAGTGGCGCGGGGACCCTGGGCACTCTCGTGAATCTGAGGCTCCTCGGGAATGAGAGGCATGAGTTGATATTTATCAAACGCTAGTACGGCCCGCGTCGGCGGGTGGCGCGTGTGCGCGAACGAAACCGTCAGAAATCGAAGCCGAGCTGCCCCTCGATCTCCGGAACACTTCCGTCCGCCCAACTGCGGACCTTCTTGAGGTGCCGCCACTGGGGCAACGCATCAAGATACGCCCACGACAACCGGTGGTAGGGGGTGGGGCCCCGCTCCGCCAGTGCGGCCTTGTGCACAGGTGATGGATACCCGGCGTTGTCCGCAAAACCGAAGTCTGCATGGTCGATACCCAGTTCGGCCATCATTTTGTCGCGCTGAACTTTGGCGATCACCGAGGCCGCCGCGACCGCCACGCAGGACTGGTCACCCTTGATCACCGTACGGACCCGCCAGGGCGTACCGAGGTAGTCGTGCTTGCCGTCGAGGATGACCGCGTCGGGACGTACCGGCAGTGCGTCCAGCGCACGCACCGCCGCGAGCCGCAGTGCGGCCGTCATACCCAGGGCGTCTATCTCCTCCGGTGAGGCGTGCCCCAGGGCGTACGACGTCACCCAGCTCCGCAATTCCTCTGCGAGGGCCGTGCGTCGCTTGATGGTGAGCAGCTTGGAATCCGTGAGCCCCTCGGGCGGACGGCGCAGCCCGGTGATCGCCGCGCAGACGGTGACGGGACCGGCCCACGCGCCGCGCCCCACCTCGTCGACACCTGCAACGATCTTCGCTCCGGTCGTGGCTCGAAGGGAGCGCTCGACGGTGTGAGTAGGCGGTTCGTACGGCATGGCGCACCTAGATTACGCCGCCCTGAAGCGTCGGCGACACCCCGGTCCGCCGCAGCGGGCACACCTCCCTGACGAGCCCCCGCCGGGCACCTGCCGACACGGGCGGGCCGCATAGTCCACCAGCAGACCTGCGGGCCGTTCGACGGGAGCCCCGGGCGCCGCCCGAGGGGCGCCTGGCGCGCCGTTCGAGGGGATCGCGCTGACCGTTCGGCGGGAGCCTCAGCCCTCACGTCCCCGGCGTCAGGAACCGTGTGGCCGCAGCAGCGGAACCATCAACTGGTCGATCATCTCCTCGACTTCGCGATCCTGCCATTCACAGCCGCACATCTTGGAGCGGTACATCATCATGGCCGGTATGGCGTCGTAGACATAACCGTTCGCAGCTTCCGGGCGCACCTCACCGCGCTTGACACCTCGGTCGACAACCTCCCGCAACATCTTCATCGTGGGTTCCACAACCCCCGCGAAGATCACGGCATGGAAGCGTTCGGCCTGCGCTGTGTCGCACTCGTGAATCACCGAGCGAAGCGCGGAACCCGGGCGGGAGAACATCGCGTCGCGGGCTCGGAGGCAGAGCGCCAAGAGGTCGTCCCGCACGCTTCCTTCATCCGGGGCGGCGTCGAACTCCGGCAGTCCGGCACGCAAGGCGTCGGCGACGAGATCCTCCTTGGACGGCCAACGCCGGTAGACCGCGGCCTTGCCGGTCTGGGCGCCGGCAGCTACGCCCTCCATCGTCAGACCGTTCCAGCCGACGGTGCTGAGTTGGTCGAGGGCGGCTTCGAGGATCGCGCGTTCGAGTACCGCGCCTCGGCGACGGGCGGCCGTCCGAGCGGGAGCATCCGCCCAGCTGGGGGTAACCATCTGACTCTCTCCAACGAGCAGAGGAAGCGGGCATTTCGGGGATGGGAGACGCGCCGGACGGCCACAAGGGGGACGTACCGAACGACGACGTCACAAGTGAACGCTTGCGTTCACTGTCGGGGGCTCACTACCGTAGACGCGACAGTGAACGCCAGCGTTCACTAACGCACTCGTGGGGGACCCATAGTGACCACCTCTCCATTGCTTCAAGATCACAAGCCAGGCGCAGCACGCCGGGAGGGACGCCCCGGCATCGCGCTCACCGTCATCGCGGCCTGCCAACTCATGGTGGTACTCGACGCGACGATTGTGAACATCGCACTCCCGCACATTCAAGAAGCGCTCAAGTTCAGCACCACCGACCTCACCTGGGTCGTCAGCTCCTACACGCTCACCTTCGGCGGCCTGCTGCTTCTCGGCGGCCGCGCAGGAGACATCCTCGGACGGCGCCGGGTCTTCATGACCGGCATCCTGTTGTTCACCTTCGCCTCGCTGCTCGGCGGGCTGGCCCAGGAGCCCTGGCAGTTGCTGGCCGCCCGGGTCCTGCAGGGCGTGGGAGGCGCGATCGCCTCGCCCACCTCGCTGGCGCTCATCACCACCACGTTCCCCGAGGGGCCGGAGCGCAACCGGGCCTTCGGGGTCTTCGCCGCGGTCTCCGCCGGCGGCGGTGCCATCGGCCTGCTCGCGGGCGGCATGCTCACCGAGTGGCTCGACTGGCGCTGGGTGCTCTTCGTGAACGTGCCGATCGGCGTGCTGATAGCCGTGCTCACCCCGCTGTACATCAGTGAGTCCGAGCGGCACACCGGCCGCTTCGACATCGCGGGTGCGGTGACCTCGACCGCGGGCATGGCATCGCTCGTGTACGGCTTCATCCGCGCTGCGGACGAGGGGTGGCGGGACAGCCTCACCATCGGGTCCTTCGCTGCCGCCGTGGTGCTGCTGCTGGCTTTCGGGATCATCGAGTCCCGGGCCAAGGAGCCGATCACCCCGCTGCGGATGTTCGCCGACCGCAACCGCTCGGGCACCTATGTGATCATGCTGAGCCTGGCCGCGGCGATGTTCGGCATGTTCTTCTACATCGTGCTGTTCGTGCAGAACGTGCTCGGCTACAGCCCCATCGAGGCAGGGCTCGCCTTCCTGCCCGTGACGGTCGTGATCGCACTCGGCGCCGGTCTGTCGCAGCGGTTTCTGCCCGTTCTGGGCCCCAAGCCCTTCATGCTCGTGGGTTCCGCGCTCGCCATGACCGGATTGGCCTGGCAGGCGCTCATCAGCTCCGACAGCTCGTACGTCGGCGGGATCCTCGGCCCGATGCTGGTGTTCGGCTTCGGCATGGGGCTGAACTTCGTGACGCTCACCCTCACCGCCGTCTCCGGGGTCGCCCCGCACGAGGCAGGCGCGGCATCCGGGCTGCTCAACACGACGCAGCAGGTGGGCGGGTCGCTCGGTCTCTCGATCCTGACGACGGTCTTCGGCACGGCGACCAAGGACGAGGCGGAGAAGCAGCTTCCGAAGTTCATGGCCGACGGATCCGCGGAGCAGAAGGCCGAGTTCGCCAGGACACAGCAGTTGCCCGCCCCGTGGGGACACGAAGTGCTGGCCCAGGGAATCTCGACGGCCTTCATACCTGCCGCCTCGATGGCCCTCCTCGCGCTGGCGACGGCCTGGCTGGTGATCCGGGTTCGCAAGAGCGATCTGGAGGCACTGTCCGGCTCGGCCGGCCCGGGGCTCGGCTGACCTCCGGGCGCCACGAACCGGCCTCGACGGCACGTCGGCGGGCACAGCAAAGGCCCGCCGGCGGCCGTCGCGCCGGTCCACGACCGCTTGCGGACGGCCGTGCCACGTGGGGGGAACGAGAGGTCTCACGCGGAGAACGAGGGGCGTGGTGAACAACGGCCCCGGCCTCGCGTCTCCCACAGGGGACACGCCAGCGAGCCACCAGCGGATGAGAACCGCGAACAGAACCTCCATGGCACCCCCTCCACGCTCACACGGACGTCCGGCGCGTGCGCACCTCGAGAGATCGCACGACGGATGCCAGGACAACGAGCGGATGGTTACGGAGAGTTCCCCATGCGTACGGAGAGTTTCGACGGGCGAATCTGGGGCTTCAGACAGATGTGCGGGATCCAGGGCTTCAGGCAGATGTGGGGACCCAGCCGGGAAGGGGCTCCGTCCGCTCGACCCAGTCCGCCGGCGGGGTCCCCGCCTTCCCTGCGGCGATCACGCCCCCGACGATGGCGCATGTGGTGTCGACGTCCCCGCCCACCTGGGCTGTCGTCCAGAACGCCTGCTCGTAGTCACCGAGGCTCCTGGCGGCCGCCCAGAGGGCGAAGGGCACGGTGTCGTGAGCGGTCGTACGCCGCCCGCACCCCAGCACCGCCGCGACCGTGCCCGGGTCGCCGTAGTCGAGCATGTCCCGGGCTCGGCGCAGTCCCGCGCCCACGGCGCTCTTCGGCACCAGGTCGATGACCCCGTCGAGGAGTGCTTCGGCACTGGGCGGTCCGTCGGGAGCTCCGGCGAACGCGGCCGCCGCGGCGACGGCCATGGCTCCGACGACCGCCTCACGGTGCTGATGAGTGGTGTAGGCCGAGATCTCCGCCTGATGCGTCGCCTGCTCCGGGTCGCCGGCGTACCAGGCGCCCAGCGGAGCGATCCGCATCGCCGCGCCGTTGCCCCAGGACCCCTGTCCGTTGAAGAGCGCGGCGGCGAGCTCCCGCCAGTCGCCACCCTCCCGGACGAGACGCAAGAGGCGATTGACAGCGGGACCGTAGCCCCGGTCGAAGTCGTGGTGCTCGGCGAAGGAGAGGGCCAGGGCGTCCTGGTCGATGCGGTGGTGGGCGGCCAGGACGGCGACGACCGAGCCGGCCATCTCCGTGTCGTCCGTCCACTGCCAGAGCCCGGACGGCACCTCGCGGCGCTTCAGCAACGGATAGTTGACGGGCACGAAGTACTGGGAGCCCAGAGCGTCCCCGACGGACAGTCCGCGCAGACAGGCCAGGGTGCGCTCCAGGCGCGCGTCGGGGGAGGAATCAGCGGTCATCGCCCTGCCACTCTATCCGGTGATCTCGTACGGCTCGGGATCTCGCCAGCGGTCGAAGGGCCGGTCGAGCGTGTACTTGCCGTCGTCCCCCAGAACGAGCATGCGCACCTCGCCGTTCCCCGGGTTCGACAGCGACTCGAACTCCGCGACCGTCCAGTGGAACCACCGCATGCAGAACAGCCGCATGGCCAGGCCATGGGTGACGATGAGGACGTTCGGCGGGTGGTCCGGGTCCTCGAAGCTGCGGAAGAGGCTCTCCAGGAAGCCTCCGACCCGGTCGTAGACGTCGGCACCGGACTCGCCCTGGGCGAACCGGTAGAAGAAGTGGCCGTAGGCATCCCGGTAGGCCTTCTGGAGGCGGACCTCGTCGCGGTCCTGCCAGTTGCCCCAGTCCTGCTCACGCAGCCTGGGCTCCTCGCGCACCCGTATGCGACCGGCGTCCAGGTGGAACGCGCGCAGGGTCTCGTGCGTTCGGCGGTACGGGGAGACGTAGACGCTGACGCGCTCGTCGCCGAACAGCTCGCGCAGCTCCTCCCCCGTCGCCTCCGCCTGCCGTCGGCCGCGCCGGGTCAGTGCCAGAGCGTGGTCGGGTTCGCGCTCGTAGACGGAGTCATCAACATTGCCCGTTGACTCGCCGTGCCGGACAAGGACGATGCGCCGTGGTCGTGCCATGCCAAGACCCTAGATCGGGTGAGGGCCAGGGGAGCACTCCCACCGCCCCCATAGAGCGTAGGTCACACCAATCTTGCACCACAGATCACTCTGATCGCACGTTTGTCCGATCGGAACGGCTCCGTCCGGCCTTCGCGGTCTCCACCGGACGTCATTGCCCGGGTTCGCACCATCCAGATCGCACCATGCCGATCGCACCCGCCAGATCACACCGTGCAGCTTCCACTCCCCGTACCGCCCCGAACAGATCACACCGTCCAGCTCGGCTCCATGTCCACGACGTCCCCGGTGAGCGCCGCCACGTCCGCCTCCGTCTGGGCCCTCAGGGCGAGTCGCTCCACGCGCTCCGTGCGGTACTTGCCGTGCTCGGCGGCCGAGCGCCACATCGACAGCACGAGGAACTCGTTCCCCGGTGCCTCGCCGAACAGCCCGCGGACCATGCCGGGCGAGCCGGCCATCGCCGGGTTCCAGACCTTCTCCTGCATCAGCACGAAGTGCTCGGCCCGCTCCTCGTGGATACGGCAGAGCGCGACCCTGAGCAGGTCGGCGTCCGTGAATCGCGGTTCGAAGCCGGTCTTCACGTCGAAGCGGTAGTCGAACAGCCTGACCTGGACGTCCTTGAACGTGCCCGCCTGGGCCGATGCGAGCCGGTCATGGGACCGCGCCATGAAGGAGTCGTAGAAGGCGCGGCTCTCCCAGAACGCGAAAATGTGCGCCACGTCCGGTCGCCCCCGGCTCCATCCACCCCCCTGCCCGCGAAACCCCGGCTCCCCCAGAAGCCCCGCCCACTTCCGCTGCCCCCGCTCGAAACCGCGACGGTCCACCACGGTGCAGCGAATCCACTTGACCAGCACCGCGCCATGGTAAGGCCACCGAGCGTGGCGTCAGTCACTCTCGACTGGACCGCTCCGCCCCGCAGGTACCCGCGCGCGTGGCAGGATGGACAAACAGTCATGCCCGCCCGGCAGTTGGGGCCGGCGGACCGGTCGGTACGGGGAAGGGGACTCTGGTGGACGGGCTCAACAAGGGGCTTCGCAAGGTCGAGGTCGCGGTGCGGTGGGATCCCAGCCCGGCGGGGCAGCCGTCCACCGACCTGGACCTGATCGCCGCGACCTACCTGGCGGACGATCCACACGGCGCCCCCGCGTACGTGGTGCACTTCGACAGCCGCTCTCCGGACGGCACCATCACCCTCAACAGGGACAGCAAGGACGGCCAGGGCTTCGGCTACGACGAAGTCATGACGCTGGAACTCGACCGGCTCGACGTGCGCTACGCGCGCGTGGTCGTCGGTGTCGTCATCCAGCAGCACCCGGCGGAGCGCACCTTCGTCAGTGTGCGCAACCCCGGACTGCGTATCCGCGAGGGGTACACCATCCTGGTGGAGGACGACTTCGGCGGTGCCCTGGGAGCGAGGGCGGCGACGGTGGCGGAGTTCGCCCGGGAGGGCTCCGGGCCGTGGGCCTTCCACGCCGGGGTCCGTGGATTCGAGGGTGACCCGGTGGACTTCACCAGGACGATGGGCGCGGTACGCCGCTCCTGACCCGCCCCGGACCAGGCGCGTACGACGAGAGGGGCACCGCCCGCAGGCGGTGCCCCTCCGTCATCGGCTCAGGCGCTCGGCGTCAGCTGCAGCCGCTGGTCGAGCCGCAGCCCTCGCAGATGTAGCAGGAACCGGCGCGCTGCATCTTCGTACCGCACGAGAAGCACAGCGGGGCGTCGGCCTGGATGCCCAGCTGCATCTCCACCAGTTCGGCACTGGTGTGGGCCTGCTGCGGGGCGGGCTTGACCGCCTCCTCGGCCTTCGGGGCGGACACGGCCTTCAGCTCCTGGGCGCGCGGCGCCGACTGGGCGAGACCCTCGACGTCGACCTCGTCCTCGGACGGTTCGTACGAACCGGTCTCAAGGTGACGCTGACGCTCCTCGGCGGAGTGGATCCCGAGCGCGGAGCGCGTCTCGAAGGGCAGGAAGTCCAGCGCCAGGCGGCGGAAGATGTAGTCGACGATCGACTGCGCCATCCGCACGTCCGGGTCGTCCGTCATACCGGCCGGCTCGAAGCGCATGTTGGTGAACTTCGAGACGTACGTCTCCAGCGGCACGCCGTACTGCAGGCCGACGGAGACCGCGATGGAGAAGGCGTCCATCATGCCCGCGAGGGTCGAGCCCTGCTTGGACATCTTGAGGAAGACCTCACCGAGACCGTCGTCCGGGTAGGAGTTGGCGGTCATGTAGCCCTCGGCACCGCCGACGGTGAAGGACGTGGTGATGCCGGGGCGTCCCTTCGGCAGGCGCTTGCGGACCGGGCGGTACTCGACCACCTTCTCGACCGCCGTACGGATCGTCTCCTCGGCCTTCTCGGTGATCTCCGCCTTCTCCTTCTCCTTGGTCTTGGCGGAGAGCGGCTGGCCGACCTTGCAGTTGTCGCGGTAGATCGCGAGCGCCTTGACGCCAAGCTTCCAGGCCTCGAAGTAGATCTCCTCGACCTCCTCGACGGTCGCCGACTCCGGCATGTTGACCGTCTTGGAGATGGCGCCGGAGATCCACGGCTGGATCGCGGCCATCATCCGGACGTGACCCATCGGGGAGATGGCCCGCTCGCCCATGGCGCAGTCGAACACCTCGTAGTGCTCCGGCTTGAGACCGGGGGCGTCGATCACGTTGCCGTGGTCGGCGATGTGGGCGACGATCGCCTCGATCTGCTCTTCCAGGTAGCCCAGGCGGCGCAGGGCCTGCGGGACGGTGCCGTTGACGATCTGCATCGAGCCGCCGCCGACCAGCTTCTTGAACTTCACCAGCGCGAGGTCGGGCTCCACACCGGTGGTGTCGCAGGACATCGCCAGGCCGATGGTTCCGGTCGGGGCGAGCACGGACGCCTGGGAGTTACGGAAACCGTTCTTCTCACCGATGCGGAGCACGTCGCCCCAGGCCTCGCTGGCGGCGGCCCACACCGGGGTGTCCAGGTCGTCCATGCGGACGGCCTTGTCGTTGGCTTCGGAGTGCTGCTTCATGACGCGCTTGTGGGCGTCGGCGTTACGGGCATAGCCGTCGTAGGGGCCGACGACCGCGGCGAGTTCGGCGGAGCGCCGGTACGCCGTACCGGTCATCAGGGAGGTGATGGCACCGGCAAGAGCGCGGCCGCCCTCGGAGTCGTAGGCGTGACCGGTGGCCATCAGCAGGGCGCCGAGGTTGGCGTAGCCGATGCCGAGCTGGCGGAACGCGCGCGTGTTCTCGCCGATCTTCTGGGTCGGGAAGTCCGCGAAGCAGATCGAGATGTCCATCGCGGTGATGACCAGCTCGACGACCTTCTGGAAGCGCTCGGCCTCGAAGGCCTGGTTGCCCTTGCCGTCGTCCTTCAGGAACTTCATCAGGTTCAGCGAGGCCAGGTTGCAGGACGTGTTGTCCAGGTGCATGTACTCGCTGCACGGGTTCGACGCGGTGATCCGGCCGGACTCGGGGCAGGTGTGCCAGGTGTTGATGGTGTCGTCGTACTGGATGCCGGGGTCGGCGCAGGCCCAGGCGGCCTCGGCGATCTTGCGGAAGAGCGACTTGGCGTCGACCTCCTCGATGACCTCACCGGTCATCCGGCCACGCAGCCCGAACTGGCCGCCCTGCTCGACCGCCTTCATGAACTCGTCGTTGACACGGACCGAATTGTTGGCGTTCTGGTACTGGACGGACGTGATGTCGTCGCCGCCCAGGTCCATGTCGTAGCCCGCGTCGCGCAGGACGCGGATCTTCTCTTCTTCCTTGACCTTGGTCTCGATGAAGTCCTCGATGTCCGGGTGGTCCACATCGAGGACGACCATCTTGGCGGCGCGGCGGGTGGCGCCACCGGACTTGATCGTTCCTGCGGAGGCGTCGGCACCGCGCATGAAGGAGACCGGGCCGGAGGCGTTGCCGCCGGAGGACAGCAGCTCCTTGGAGGAGCGGATCCGGGAGAGGTTCAGGCCGGCGCCGGAGCCGCCCTTGAAGATCATGCCCTCTTCCTTGTACCAGTCGAGGATCGACTCCATGGAGTCGTCGACGGACAGGATGAAACAGGCGGAGACCTGCTGGGGCTGCTTGGTGCCGACGTTGAACCAGACCGGGCTGTTGAAGCTGAAGATCTGGTGCAGGAGGGCGTACGCGAGTTCGTGCTCGAAGATCTCGGCGTCGGCGGGCGAGGCGAAGTACTTGTAGTCCTCACCGGCCTTCCGGTACGTCTTCACGATGCGGTCGATCAGCTGCTTGAGGCTGGTCTCGCGCTGCGGGGTGCCCACGGCACCGCGGAAGTACTTGCTGGTGACGATGTTGACCGCGTTCACCGACCAGAAGTCGGGGAACTCCACGCCGCGCTGCTCGAAGTTGACCGAGCCGTCGCGCCAGTTGGTCATGACGACGTCACGGCTCTCCCAGGCCACCTCGTCATAGGGGTGGACCCCAGGGGTGGTGTGGACGCGCTCGACACGCAGGCCCTTGCTCGCCTTGGCGCTCTTGGCGCGGGAACTCCGTGCCGGACCGCTCGCCGTCTCTGTCATGCCGCCTCCCTGTACGGGCGAAAACGCCCTGAAGTGCCCCGTTGTTCCCGGTGCACGTTGTTCTGTCTGATGCTGCGGACGCCCACTCACACGCCCGCAACAGGTCTTCTCACGCCGCCGCCCGGCCGGGTCCCGGAGCTGCCTTCCGGGTCCGGCCCGCCGGTCAGTCGGCGGCGCCTGCGGGCTCGGGGACCTGCTTGGTCCCTCCGGGCCCGCGGTCGTCTTCCCGGCTCCCCGCGGCCGCGTCCTCGCGGTCCGGGTCGTCCGTCTCGGGGGGTCCCGTCTGCGCCCTCAGTTCCGTGATGGCCGCCTCGAAGTCGTCGAGCGAATCGAACGCCCGGTAGACCGAGGCGAACCGCAGGTAGGCCACGAGATCGAGTTCCTGCAGCGGGCCGAGTATGGCCAGCCCCACGTCGTGGGTGGTCAGCTCGGCGCTTCCAGTGGCTCGCACCGCCTCCTCGACCCGCTGGCCGAGCTGGGCGAGCGCATCCTCGGTGACGGGCCGTCCCTGGCACGCCTTGCGCACACCATTGATGATCTTCGTACGACTGAAGGGCTCGGTGACTCCGGACCGCTTCACCACCATGAGCGAGCAGGTCTCCACGGTCGTGAAACGACGGGAGCAGTCAGGGCACTGGCGGCGCCTGCGGATCGACGTGCCGTCGTCAGTCGTACGACTGTCCACGACCCGGCTGTCGGGGTGCCTGCAGAAGGGGCAGTGCATGAAAAAACAACCCTCCTCACAGCAGACTCAATAGCCTCGCCGGGCATCTTGCACCCCACGAAGCAGCCCCAAGCATAGGCGATGACCATGGGCCTCGAGACCGGGGGGACCACAACTTCTGGGCTGCTGTTGCAATCCAACCACTAGATGTGGGGATTGGCTCATACATCCAGACCCATCCCGCGTGTCGCGCGCATAGGCGCAGGTGACGCGTGAGGACCCTTGCCACACTGGCCCGTTCGCCTCGCAGGCGCCGCCTTCCGGCGCCTTCGGCCGGGACGCGTCCGCATCCGGTGACGCACGGGCGTATCGCCGCGGCACGTGCGGAGATACCGTGGGCGCCGCAAGGAGGGGACGTGGGACTCCCGCACAGATGAGGGCCGACCCCGGGGCGCGGGAATGCCGGATGGCAGACTGGGGCACAGTCCACTAGGTGATCACCCCGGCGGTGAAGAGTACAGCAATGGGCCCTTTTGCCCGCCAGGTGGCACGACCGCCAATACACCCGGACACATGACCGCGTCCGGCGATTCGCGTTTTTTCACTCGAACGTGTGTTTGGCGCAACCTTTCGAAAGCAACTACCGTTGTCCAGCAGGGAGACCATCGAGAGGGGCCGACGTGACCACCACCGCAGACAGTGCCGCCATCGCTGCCCAGGACCGCTCCCAGGGCCGACTGGAGCCGGTGCATGCGATGAACGAAGCCACGAACCCTGAGGGGCACAAGCGCTCCCTGCCGGGCCGACCTCCCGGCATCCGGGCGGACAGTTCCGGACTCACCGACCGCCAGCGCCGGGTGATCGAAGTCATCCGGGACTCCGTGCAGCGAAGGGGCTACCCGCCGTCGATGCGGGAGATCGGCCAGGCCGTGGGCCTTTCCAGCACGTCCTCCGTGGCGCACCAGCTGATGGCACTGGAGCGTAAGGGCTTCCTGCGCCGAGACCCGCACCGCCCGCGCGCCTACGAGGTGCGCGGCTCCGACCAGGCCGCCTCGGTGCAGCCCACGGACACCGCGGGCAAGCCCGCCGCGTCCTATGTGCCGCTGGTGGGCCGGATCGCCGCTGGTGGCCCGATCCTCGCCGAGGAGTCCGTCGAGGACGTCTTTCCCCTCCCCCGCCAGCTCGTCGGCGACGGTGAGCTGTTCGTCCTGAAGGTCGTGGGCGACTCGATGATCGAGGCCGCGATCTGCGACGGCGACTGGGTCACGGTGCGCCGCCAGCCGGTCGCCGAGAACGGCGACATCGTGGCCGCGATGCTCGACGGCGAGGCCACCGTCAAGCGCTTCAAGCGCGAGGACGGCCACGTCTGGCTCCTGCCCCACAACGCGTCCTACGAGCCGATCCCCGGCGACGACGCGACCATCCTCGGCAAGGTGGTGGCCGTGCTGCGGCGCGTCTGACAGCGCGCACCGCGTCGGGCAGGGCCGGCAGGCCCGCCCTCTGACCGGGCCCCGGGACCCCTGCGCCGGTTCCGGGGCCCTGCGCTGTCCGGTAGCGGCGGCGGTTGCCGAACCGCGGGGCCGGTGGCTCGTGCCCGCGGGGGTCGGTCGGCAGCTCAGTCGTCGGCCGACCCGTGGCTCACTCCTCTTCGGTCCGCTGGGCCGCCGCGTCGATCGCCGCGAGCGACTTCCGCACCTGGTTCCGGTCCGTCGTGAACCAGAAATCGGGCAGCGAGGCCTTCAGGTAGCTGCCGTAGCGGGCCGTCGCCAAACGCTGGTCGAGGACGGCGACCACGCCGCGGTCCCCCGACGCCCGTACGAGCCGGCCGGCACCCTGGGCCATGAGCAGAGCGGCGTGCGTGGCGGCGACCGCCATGAAGCCATTCCCGCCGGCTTCCTCCACGGCCTTCTGGCGGGCGCTCATCAGGGGATCGTCCGGGCGCGGGAACGGAATCTTGTCCATGACGACCAGTTGGCAGCTGGGGCCCGGGACGTCCACGCCCTGCCAGAGCGACAGCGTGCCGAAGAGGCAGGTCTTCGGGTCGGCCGCGAAGTTCTTGATGAGCTCTCCGAGCGTCTCCTCCCCTTGGAGCAGGATCGGGTACTCGGGGATCCGGGAGCGCAGTTCCTCGGCGGCCATCTGGGCACCTCGCATCGAGGAGAACAGACCGAGGGTGCGGCCGCCTGCCGCCTGGATCAGCTCCGTGAGCTCGTCGAGCATGTCGGCCCGGTCACCGTCCCGCGCGGGGCGCGCCAGGTGCTTGGCGACGTACAGGATGCCCTGCTTGCGGTAGTCGAAGGGCGAGCCGACGTCGATGCCCTTCCACTGCGGGAGGTCGTCGCCCTCGGTGCCCTCGGGGGCGAGGCCCAGGGAGGCGCCCACACCGTTGAAGTCGCCGCCCAGCTTCAGCGTCGCGGACGTCAGGACCACGGAGCGGTCCGCGAAGAGCTTCTCGCGCAGCAGCCCGGAGACGGACATGGGGGCGACACGCAGGGAGGCGCCGAAACGATCGTGGCGCTCGTACCACACCACGTCCCACTCGGAGCCGTTCGTGATGCGCTCCGCCACGTCGTGCACGTTCTCCACGGAGGCCAGCGCCTGCTTGCGGACGGCGTCCTCGTCCTGGACGGACTTGTCGCGGGTCGTGCCGATCGCGGAGATGACCGTGCGGCACGCGTCGCGCAGTGCCATGAGGGCGTACCCGAGATCCTCGGGGATCTCCTCCAGACGGCCCGGCAGCGCCAGCTCCATCAGTCGTTCGAATCCCTCGGCGGCGGTCTGGAGCTGGTCGGCGGCCTTCTCGTTCACGAGTTTCGCGGCACGCCGGACCGCCCGGTTGACCTGGCCGGGAGTGAGCTCGCCGGTGGCGACCCCGGTGACCCGGGAGACAAGTTCGTGCGCCTCGTCGACGATCAGTACCTCGTGCTGCGGAAGGACCGGAGCGCCCTCGATGGCGTCGATCGCGAGCAGCGCGTGGTTGGTGACGACGACCTCGGCGAGCTTCGCCCGTTCACGAGCCATCTCGGCGAAGCACTCGGCGCCGTACGCGCACTTCGAGGCGCCAAGACATTCCCTCGACGACACCGACACCTGAGCCCAGGCCCGGTCCGAGATGCCGGGTGTGAGGTCGTCACGGTCGCCCGTTTCGGTCTCGTCGGCCCAGTCGCGCACCCTCAGCAGGTCCTGGCCCAGCTTGCTGGTGGGCGCGGCGGCCTCGAACTGGTCGAAGAGGCCCTCCTCCTCGTCCTGCGGGACGCCCTCGTGCAGTCGGTGCAGACACAGGTAGTTCGACCGGCCCTTGAGCATCGCGAACTCCGGGCGGCGGCGCAGCAGCGGGTGCAGCGACTCGACCGTTCTCGGCAGGTCGCGCTCCACCAGTTGGCGCTGGAGGGCGAGGGTGGCGGTTGCGACGACCACACGCTCCCCGTGGGCAAGCGCGGGCACCAGGTAGCCCAGCGACTTACCGGTACCGGTGCCGGCCTGGACCAGCAGGTGGGAGCCGTCGTCGATCGCTTCCTCGACAGCTTCGGCCATGGCCACCTGACCGGGGCGCTCCGTACCACCGACGGCAGCGACGGCAGCATGCAGGAGTTCGGGGAGTGAGGGCTTCGTCATAGCGCGACCACCCTACGACCCTGCACTGACAAACGGGCCATCAAGGCTGGTGCCGGGGACGGGATCAAGGGTGTGGGCTCCTCAGGGGTGGGAGGTGAGCGACGGGCACCGGCCGCCAGGTGGGCGGGTTGGACGCCTGCGAGAGTGCCCTCGCAGCGCCGGTCCTCGTGAACCGGCGCGGCGGGCGGGAACTGTCGCGGCGCGAGCCGCGTTCAATGAGTGATGGCGCGACGACACAGCGCTACAACAAGTGCCGGAGTGACCGCTCTCGGACCATGAGAGCGGCTCGCTTGGCGGGCAGGTCGACCTCGGCGGAGAACCGGAAGCCTGCGGTCAGGAAAGCGGCGATGGAGGGGGTGTTGCGGATGTCGGGTTCCGCGATGACACGTGCGCAGGAGGGCCGCCGCGCCAGAACGAGGTCGGCGACGGCCCGGAGCAGCAGACCTCCGAGGCCGCGTCCTCGGTCGGCGGCTCCGCCGACCAGGAGATGGATACCCGTGTCATGACGGCGTACGGGGTAGTACCGGGCCAACGGGTCGAGATCGGCCCGGTAGATCTCCCAGTAGCTCATCGGTGCTCCGTCCAGTACGCCCATGCAGGGCACGCTGCGCCCGTCGCCGGCGAGCTGAGCCCTCAGGTGGTCTTCCGTCACGCTCTGCGCGCCTGAGAGCTCCCAGAAGGCGGCTGCGGCGGGGTCGTTCATCCACCGGCTGATCAGCGGAAGGTCTTGTTCGATGCGCGCCGGGACGAGGTGGAACCGGCCCACGAGCGTGTCTGCCGAGCCCCATGCGGCGAGGCGGTCGAGGAGGTCTTCGTGGCGTGGGGCCCTGCCACCCGCCCGGGGGCGCTCGTCGGCCTCCGCGGCGTGGTCCGCGTCCGTTCCGAGGAGTGAGCCGACATAGCCGAAGCTGTCGATGCCGGCGAAGTGACCGGCGTCGGCCGCGCCAGAGGCAAAGCCACCGGCGTGGGGACCGAAGTCGTCCCGGCGCCCGGAGCTGGAGGCCGTGGCCGTCATGGTGGGGACGGGGACAGTGATACCCATCTCGGCGATCGGGTCGGCGGAAGACACCAGACGCTCCTCTCACGAAGGGGGTGGCGAGTCCTCAGAGACCAAGGAGGTAGTCAGCGGTGGTCGGGGTTGGTCGGAGCGGTCAGGAACGCAGGGGGTTGGCGATGGTGACGTAGACGGACTGGGTGTCGACCGGGCCGACGAGTTCATCGAGTCCGTGCAGCCGGGTCAGCAGGTTGGCCTTGCACCGCAGGACGGGTGAGTCGAGCAACAGGGAGGGCAGCGAGGTACGCAGCCGGGCCGGGCCGGAGGCGAGAGTCTGCAGGAAGCGCCGGAAGGCGGCGAGCAGCAGCCGCTCGTCGGCGAGTCCTTGGGAGCCGAACGCACCGATCAGTCCGAGCACGTTGTTGATCACCAGGTAGTACACGAGCCGTTCATCGGTCACCTGGTCGCAGACGAAGGTGTCGCTCCGCTCTCCGATGCCGGGCAACCGGGCGTCGAGGTCTTGGCGCCGGGACGCGCGGAAGTAGTAGCCCTGGTTGTCCCGGTAGCGACCGCCGCTGGGCCAGCCGTCGGGGTCCAGCAGGAGAAGGGTGTTCTGCTGGTGCGCTTCCAGCGCGACGCCTGCCTCACCGTCCAGCCAGAGGACGGGACGCACCACATGCGCGAGGTAGCGCAGGAACCACTCGGCGGCAACGGCTCCGCGGGGCCGGCCGGTGCGGCGGGCGAGACCGGTGAGCAGTTCGGCCAGCCGGGACCGCAGAGCAGGTCCGTGCTTGCCAGGATGCCCCGGAGCCCTCTCCAGCGGGGCCGGGGGGCACGGGCGCGGCGAGAGGAGCCCGGCGACGCAGGAAACATCGTCGGTGGGGCTGAACGGGTTGTGGCGGATCACCACGTCCAGTCCGGGCACGGGAGTGCCGTCGGAGGTGTCGACGGCGAGCCAGGCCGGGTCCCGGACGATGTCGAAGCCCGGGTGCACGGAGCACCACTCCTGTCCCAGGCCCTTGCGGAGCAGGCGGTGGACCTCGACGCCGCGGTGGAGTTCCTTGCGCAGGTTCTCCCGGCGGGAGTTGGTGATGCGCAGGCCCAGGGAGAGCTTGAGCATCGCGGGGGCATGGGTTCGGTAGACGGTTCGGAGGGAGGAGGTGGGGTGCCAGTCAGGGCCGTGGGTGCCGAGGTCTCGGAGCAGCCCGGTGTCCAGTAGGGCGGCGGTCTGGGGACGGTGTCGCACCTCGTGTGCCTGCCAGGGGTGCAGGGGCAGGAGGGCGTACCCCTCCGGCGGCTCCGCCACGGTTCCGGCGAGCCGTGCGGTGAGCCTGGCTGCGGGGACAGGGCGGCCGCGTTCGGTCCAGGAGGAGTCGGTGGCGAGGACGGAGGGAGCGACAGCCATCCAGTGCAAGGGGAAGGCGCCGCGCAACTCAGGAGAGTAGAGGAGGGCTTCGGACTCCGTGAGACCCTCGCGGCTCTTCGGGGTGGGGTGCAGGGGATGTCCGAGGACGAGTGCCTGTTCCGCGGACAGGAAGCGGTCGGGGCCGTCGGCGGGGTGTTCCCGGCGATAGGTGATGAAGGTGGCGGCGCGTCGGAGGGAATCGGCGACCCCGGCGACGAGCGCGACGCCGTCGATGGAAACGGAGTCGACGGAAACGGGGGTGTCGGGGTCGCACTTGATCGGGCCGGATCCGGCGGAGTGGGCGGCGGGCGTGGGGACGGCGTCGTTGGCGCGGTTGCTGCCAGATACCTCTGTGGACTTCTCTCTGGTCAGCAGGGCGGCGATCGTGACGGCGTCGGCCGGTGGGCTGGTTGCAGGAGCGTCGGCGAGACGAGGAGGGGCGAAGCGATGCCAGCCCGTCGGGGACCAGTAGCACACCGGGGCGAGGAGGGCCGTGCCGCTCGCGGGGAGGGGGATGCGCAGTACGCCGTCGGCCGGAGCGAGTTGATTGGTCTCGCGCGCCCAGCAGCGGAGCAAGGTCTCCACGGCGGAAGCCTGGGCGACGGTGTGCGGGTCGGGATGCGGCAGTTGGTCAGTGGCATGGCTCTCGCTCAACCCCTGGTCGGAGTCAGCCGCGTGCCGTTGGTGAGGGACCCTCCGGTCCGGCGATGTCGCCGTCGGCCTGGCTTCGGCGGAATGCTGTCCATGGACCGGAGCCGAAGCCGGGGCCGGGGCCGGGCCCGGGGCCGGGGCCGGGGCGTGGTCGTCGTGGTGCGGAGTGGCGTTCACGGCAGGTACCTCGTGGAGTGGTTCCGGGATCGTGCGGGTGGGGCGGCGTGCCGAGCGGCTTCACTCGGCGCGACATGCGGGACGTGAGGTCCCACAGCCCGCGGGCCTACGGCCCTGAGAGCGTGTGGGCCTGAGGGCGTGCGGACCTGAGGGCGTGCGGGGCTCCTGACGCTCGGGCTCACGGCGATGGTGTGCGGCATGTTGCGGGGCTCATGGCGGACGAGGGCCGTCGGCCAGGGGGCACCGTGACGCGCAGGTATGTCGCGGACCGCTACGCCCGCCGTCTGCGTGCACCGCGGTCACGGTGCGGCTGCCGTGCCACCCCCACGGCACCGGGCCGCTACCCGGACCGCGTCGGCCAAGCGGTCCAGTACGGCGGCCGCTTGTTCGTCGGTGATGGTCAGGGGAGGCAGCAGCTCTACGACGCTCGCGGTCCTGCCGGCGAGTCCGACGATGAGGCCGCGTCGCAGGCACTCCTGCTGGACTACGGCCGCGAGTTCGGGGGCGGCGGGGTGCGGTCTGGTTCTGTGCGGCCCGCTGCCCGGCGTAACCGGCGCCCCTGCACCGCCTTCCGCAGGTCCTGGGGCGCCGGGAAGGATGGGGCCTCTTTCTCCTTGGGGGCCGGCCCCTCCCGGGTCCACCAGCTCGACCCCGATCATCAGCCCTCTCCCCCGCACATCCCCGACGCAGGCGAACTCGGCAGCGAGTGGGCGGAGTTGATCCAGCATCCGCGCCCCGAGGGTCGCCGCACGCTCGGCGAGGGCGTTCTCCCGGACGTGGGCGAGGGTTGCCATGCCGGCGGCCATGGCGAGCTGGTTGCCGGGGAAGGTTTCGGCTGGGGTACCGGGGTGCCCGGTGTCGAGGTCGTCGCGGTAGACCACGACGGCCAGGGGCAGGCTGCCGCCGATGGCGTTGGAGAGGACCATCACGTCGGGGGTCACGCCGCTGTGCTCGACCGCCCAGAAGGCGCCGGTCCGGCCCACACCGGTCCTGCTCTCGTCGGCGATCAGCGGGATGGACCGGTCGGCGGTGAACTGTCGGACGCGACGCAGCCAGCTGTCCGGAGCGGGGAGGACCCCGCCCTCGCTCCGGACAGGCTCGACGATCATCCCGGCCGGCGCCCCCTCCCTCAGGTGGTCGGGGAGAGACTCGGTCCAGCGGGCGGCGAGATCGGACCCGCCATCGCCCACGGCACCGAAGTGACAGCGGTGGTCCTGCGGAGAGGGCAAGCAGGGGATCCGCACGCCATGGGCGTCCTCGAGCGGGTCGTCGAGTGCCCCGGCGCTTCTCACCCAGCCGGCTCCGGTGAACGCCAGCAGACCGTTCCGGCCGGTCGCCGCGCGGACCAGGGCGCAGGCCGTCTCGACGGCGTTGCTGCCGGCCGGCCCGCAGAACCGCACGTGCGCCCGTTCGGCGAGGCCCGGCGGCAGCGTGCGGAGCAGTTCGGTGAGGAAGGCGTCCTTGACGGGTGTCGCCAGGTCGAGGGTGCTCAACGGTGCCCCGGAGTCGAGGACCTTGCGGATGGACTCCAGGACGACCGGATGGTTGTGGCCGAGGGCCAGAGTGCCGGCTCCGGAGAGGCAGTCCAGGTAGCGGCGGCCGTCCGCGCCCTCGATGGTGAGTCCCCGGGCCCGCACCGGAACGATCGGCAGGGCACGCGCGTAGGTCCGGGCTGCGGGTTCGCGTGCGGCCTGGCGGCGCAGGATTCCCTCGTGCGCATGGCGCTGGGCGCGGGTGGCGTCTGCAAGAGCTCCGCCGGGGAGGGGTGTCGCCTGCGTACGCCCCACAGCGGCCTCCTCCGACGCACAACCCCCATGGGTGGTTTCCGCCACGACTTCCCTGACCTCCCACCGGGCACGGGCACAGAGGACCGAGCACGGACAGCAGGCCCCCCACCGCTACCAACCCCGGATCACTCACCGGGTTACGGGTTGCCTCAAGATCCTTTCCGTGACGGAACTGTTGCGGATCCGTCGGATCGCCCCCACAGGCACCGCATAGTGTGTGATGCCGTTCCCGGACACCGCGAAGCCACCCTGAACTTCCCACTGAGCAACGGGAGTCGGGGCGGAAACCGCCGGTTCGTCCATGTTCGTTCCGTTCCAGGGGGAGAGTCAGATCATGCGACCCACACGACGTCCGTCGTCCGATGCCGCCCGAGGGTGGAGGGTGCGCCGCAGGAACTCCCCCGCCCTGGCTGCCTTGGCCCTCGTCTCGGCACTCGCCCTGACCGCCACCGCCTGTGAGTCGGGCGATGCGACGGCGGACGGGGAGGCCTCCGCGTCCGCCACGGCCTCCGGCTCCGGCACCGATGACGGCAAGTTCAGGATCCCGGACGACATCAGGGACCGGCTCCGCGAGCACGGGATCGACATCGACAAATGGAAGAACGGCGCCTGGAAGAACTGGGACCGGGACGACTGGCTGCGCGAGGCGAACGAGTACGTCAACCCGATCATCGAGGGGCTCTGGAACCCGGACCGGATGCGGGAGGCCGAGGAGCCCGACCAGGGCGTCGACGACAGCGACCTCTCCGGTGACCAGGGCGTGACCGATCCGACGCCCCAGCCGGTGGAGGCGCAGGCCGTGCCGCCGTCGTACCACGCGAACGTGCCCACGGCAGGGAAGGTGTTCTTCGACTCCCCCGAGGGGTCGGCCGTCTGCTCGGCGACGGTGGTGAAGGACCCGGCGCACCCGGGCAAGTCCAACCTGGTGTGGACAGCGGGCCACTGCGTGCACGCGGGCAAGAAGGGCGGCTGGTACCGCAACATCGCGTTCGTGCCGTCGTACAACGACGACGGAAAGCCGGTGGCGGAGCTGGAGAACGCCACCCGTGAGGACGTCGCTCCCTACGGGGTCTGGTGGGGCGACTGGGCGCAGACCTCGGACCAGTGGATCGAGCAGGGCGGCTCGACGGGCGGTGACGGCGCGCCGTACGACTTCGCGGTCATCCATGTCACGCCGGAGAAGGGCAGCGGCGGCAAGTCGCTGGAGGAAGTGGTCGGTTCGGCGCTGCCGGTCGACTTCAAGGCGCCCGCGGTGCCGCAGGTGAAGAGCGTCACAGCGATCGGCTACCCGGCCGCGAAGCCCTATGACGGGCAGAAGCTGTACCGGTGCCAGGACCGGCCCGGGCGGCTGTCGGTCACGGCGTCGGATCCGACGATGTACCGCATCGGTTGCACCATGACCGGCGGTTCGTCCGGCGGTGGCTGGGTCGCGACCGGCTCGGACGGCAAGCCGGCGTTGGTTTCCAACACCTCGATCGGGCCGGTGACATCCGGATGGCTGGCCGGACCGCGCCTGGGTGGGGTGGCCAAGGGCGTGTACGACTCGGTCAGCAAGAAGTTCGCGGGTCGGTGACGGCCGGCTGAACCTCGCCGCCGGAGGAAGAAGGATCCCGGCGGCGCACCCGCTCCTCAGGGGCGCCCCGGGTGGGGCGGCGCGCCGGAGCCTCCGGGCTCATGACATCCGCCCCGGGGGCTCTCGCAAACCTTCACCGCCCCACCCCGGTACGCCCTCAACTCCACGGGCATAGTGGGGTGTCGCGCGGAGCCAGCAGCTCCCCACCCGTGCCCTGCACACGCGGCACCGGCACCCATCACCACTCTCACCAGCACCGCATTCGTACGCACCAACGGGGGTCATCGCACCATGCGTTCCACACGTACGCCCGCACCAGGGCGTGGACGGGGCACCGTCCTCGCCGCCGCCGGGCTCGTCGCCGCCCTGGCGCTCACCGCGACCGCCTGTGGCGGTTCCGGGGATGCGGCGAGCGACAAGCCCGGCGCCACCGGCTCCCAGGCCGCCGCGGACGGCGGCGGCAAGGTCCGGATCCCGGCCGATCTCGCGGGCAAGCTCAAGGAGCACGGGATCGACGTCGACCAGTGGAAGAACGGCGGCTGGAAGGACTGGGACAGGGACAAGTGGCTCAGTGACGCCAAGGACTTCGTCAATCCGGTGATCGAGGGCCTCTGGAAGCCGGAGCGGATGCAGTCCGCCGAAGAGGCGGACAAGAGGATCACGACGAAGGACGCGTCGGCCGGCCAGGGCGTCAGCGACCCGGATCCCGCGCCCGTCAGGGCACAGGCCGAGAAGACGCCGTACCACCGCAACGCGGCACCGGTCGGCAAGGTCTTCTTCGACTCCCCCGACGGCCCGGCCGTCTGCTCCGGCACGGTCGTCAAGGACGTCAACCACCCGGGCAAGTCCAACCTGGTGTGGACGGCGGGCCACTGTGTGCACGCCGGGGGCGACGGCGGCTGGTACCGCAACATCGTGTTCGTCCCGGCGTACAACGACCTCGGCAAGTCCGAGGCGGAGCTGAACAACGCGAACCCGGCGGAGATCGCCCCGTACGGCAACTGGTGGGCGAACTGGGCCTCCACCTCCAACCAGTGGATCCAGGGCGGTTCGGAGAGCGGCGGTGACGGCGCCGCGTACGACTACGCCGTGCTGCACGTGAAGCCCGAGCAGGGCGCCAAGTCCCTGGAGGAGACGGTCGGCGCCGCGCTGGACGTGGACTTCTCCGCTCCGTCCGCGGCCGAGGCCGCCAAGATGGGCGCCTGGGGCTACCCGGCCGCGCCGCCCTACAACGGCGAGAAGATGTTCAAGTGCATCGACGCCCCCGGCCGGTTCTCGCTCAGCCCGTCCCTGCCCACGATGTACCGCATCGGCTGCGACATGACCGGCGGTTCCTCCGGCGGTGGCTGGTTCCGGGTCCTTAACGGCAAGTCCGTGCTGGTCTCCAACACCTCGATCGGCCCGGCCGACAACACCTGGCTGGCGGGGCCGCAGCTCGGCCGTGACGCCGAAGCGCTCTACCAGAACATGAGCAAGACCTACGGCGGTCAGTGACCGCACAATGCGCACATACCGAAGGCCCGCCCCCCGGCGACGGGGGGCGGGCCTTCTCGCGTTCGAGCGAGACGCAGGCTCAGGCGAGACGCGCCGCCCCGCCCGGGCGAGACGCGCGCGCAGCCGGACTCAGAGAGCGGGCGCGGGAGCGTACGGCGTAAGCTCCGCCGCCAGCTCCTCGTGCACCCGCACCTTGAGCAGGGTGCCCTCCGGGGTGTGCTCCTCGGAGATCACTTCGCCCTCGTCATGCGCGCGGGCGACCAGCTTGCCGTGCGTGTACGGCACGAGCGCCTCGATCTCGACCGACGGACGCGGCAGCTCGTTGTCGATGAGCGCGAGCAGCTCCTCGATGCCCAGGCCGGTGCGGGCCGAGACGGCGATGGACCGCTTCTCGACGCGCAGCAGCCGCTGGAGCGTCAGCGGGTCGGCCGCGTCGGCCTTGTTGATCACGACGATCTCGGGCACGTCGGTGGCGCCGACGTCCCGGACCACCTCGCGCACGGCCGCCAGCTGCTCCTCCGGGAACGGGTGCGAACCGTCGACCACGTGCAGGATCAGGTCGGACTCGCCGACCTCCTCCATCGTGGAGCGGAACGCCTCGACCAGGTGGTGGGGCAGGTGGCGGACGAAGCCGACGGTGTCGGCCAGCGTGTACAGCCGTCCGCTCGGCGTCTCGGCCCGGCGCACGGTCGGGTCGAGGGTCGCGAACAGGGCGTTCTCGACCAGCACGCCCGCGCCCGTGAGGCGGTTGAGCAGCGAGGACTTGCCGGCGTTGGTGTAACCCGCGATGGCCACGGACGGCACCTTGTGACGCTTGCGCTCCTGACGCTTGATCTCGCGGCCGGTCTTCATCTCCGCGATCTCCCGGCGCATCTTCGCCATCTTCTCGCGGATCCGGCGCCGGTCCGTCTCGATCTTGGTCTCACCGGGACCACGGGTGGCGAGGCCGCCGCCCTTGCCGCCGCCCATCTGCCGGGACAGCGACTGACCCCAGCCGCGCAGTCGGGGCAGCATGTACTGCATCTGCGCGAGGGCGACCTGCGCCTTGCCCTCTCGGGACTTGGCGTGCTGGGCGAAGATGTCCAGGATCAGGGCCGTCCGGTCGATGACCTTGACCTTGACGACGTCCTCGAGGTGGATCAGCTGGCCCGGGCTGAGCTCACCGTCGCAGATGACGGTGTCCGCGCCCGTCTCGATGACGATGTCGCGCAGTTCCTCGGCCTTGCCGGAGCCGATGTACGTGGCCGCGTCGGGCTTGTCGCGGCGCTGGGTGACTCCGTCGAGCACCAGCGCACCGGCCGTCTCGGCGAGGGCGGCGAGCTCCGCGAGGGAGTTCTCCGCGTCCTGCACGGTTCCCGAGGTCCAGACGCCGACGAGGACGACCCGCTCCAGGCGGAGCTGGCGGTACTCGACCTCGGTGACGTCCTCGAGCTCGGTGGAGAGGCCCGCCACACGGCGCAGGGCCGCGCGGTCGGAGCGGTCGAACTGGTCGCCGTCCCGCTCTCCGTCGATCTCGTGGCTCCAGGCGACGTCCTCTTCCATCAGGGCATCGGCCCGAAGACCCTCGGGGTGGCTGTGCGCGAAGCGCTTGGAGTCCTGGGAAAAGGAAGAAGAGGAGGTCATTGGATCCTTACGTTGGTGGGAAACCGTTCCATGCCTGCAACGCACGGGCGGTCCGGGAGATTCCCGGCGCTTCGTGCCGCGCCGACCTGAAGATGGTCGCACGGCACGGGGCGTCTCGTCACCGTGTTATCGCGCCGCCGCATGCGCCGGCCGGACCTGCTGCGCGGGCACCTGCGGCCCGACCAGAGCCCGCGGCTGCGCGGGGGTCTGCGACGCCTTCGCGTGTGCCTGCGGCTTCCAGTCCGGGTGCCCGGGCATCGGCGGGGTCTTCTCGCCGTACAGCCAGCCCTGGAAGAAGCCGTCCAGGTCGCGTCCGGAGATCTCGGTGGCCAGCCGCACGAAGTCCGCCGTCGTGGCCGTGTCGTCCCGGTACCGCTCGACCCAGGCGCGTTCCAGGCGTTCGAAGGCCGGGCGGCCGATCTCCTGGCGCAGGGCGTACAGGACGAGCGCCGCGCCGTCGTACACGTTGGGCCGGAAGATGCTGGTCTTGCGGCCGGCGTCGGGAGCCTTGGGGGCTGCGGGTGGTCCTCCGGCGGCGCGCCAGCGGTCGGAGGCGCCGTAGGCGGCCTTCATCCGGTCCCGCATCGGCTTGTCCGCCTGTTCCTCGGCGTACAGCGCCTCGTACCAGGTGGCGTGTCCCTCGTTGAGCCACAGGTCGGACCAGGTGCGGGGGCTGACGCTGTTGCCGAACCACTGGTGGGCCAGCTCATGGACCATGATCGACTCGGCGTACCACGACGGGTAGATCCGGTCGGTGAAGAGCTCGCGCTCGAAGAGCGACAGCGTCTGGGTCTCCAGTTGGAAGCCGATGGAGGCGTCGGCCACGAGCAGGCCGTACGTCTCGAAGGGATAGCGGCCGACCTTGCTCTCCATCCAGGTGATCTGTCCGGGGGTCTTCCCCAGCCAGGGTTCGAGCGCCTTGCGGTGCTCGGTCGGGACGACGTCCCGTACGGGGAGCCCGTGCGGGCCGGTGCGGTGCAGCACCGTGGAGCGGCCGATGGAGACCTGGGCGAGCTCGGTGGCCATGGGGTGCTGGTTGCGGTAGGTCCACGTCGTCGCCCCGCCCGACTTCTCGACTCCGGCGGGCAGGCCGTTGGCGACGACCGTGTTCCCGTCGGGCGCGGTCACCCGGATGGTGAACATCGCCTTGTCGGAGGGGTGGTCGTTGCAGGGGAACACCAGGTGGGCGGCGTCGGCCTGGTTGGCCATGGCGAGGCCGTCCGCGGTGCGCACCCAGCCACCCCCGGCGCGCACGGGGTCGCTGGTGTGCCGCACGGTGATCCGCATCCAGGTGCCGTCCGGCACCGAGTCCTCGGGCGTGATCACCAGGTCCTCGCCGGCGGTGTGGAACTGAGCGAGGTGGCCGTCGACCTCGACCGACTCGACCTTGCCGTGGGCGAAGTCCAGGTTGACCCGGTCCAGGTCGGCGGTGGTCCAGGCGTCGATGGTCGTGACGGCCCGCAGCGGCTTGCTGTTGCCGCCCGGGTAGGTGAAGGAGAGGTCGTACGACGCCACGTCGTAGCCGGGGTTGCCGAGGTACGGGAAGAGCCGGTCGCCGACGCCGAGCGGCACGGCGGGGGTGCTCGCGGCGATGAGGCAGACGGAGACGGCCGATGTGAGCAGAGCGGCTGCGGTCCGGCGCCGCCGGGTGGGGGCGGTGGCCTGTCTGTGGGGGGTCAGGAGCATGTCCCACGGCTATCAGCGCACGACTGAGCGCTGCGGGCGGCGCGCTTCCGCCCCACCCGAACCGGGGACCGGGGCCTGCGCCGGGTGCCGCTCCCGCCCCCGGTCGAGACCGCCCGGAAGGTGCGGTGGGCCGATGGCATCCGCTCCGCGTGCAGTCCCGCCGCCCGGCAGGTCCGGGCCGGCTCAGCGCACAGATGGTGAATCCGTGAGACGGCCGTGCCGTGTCAGTTGCCCTGTGGCTGCGGCTGTGACCTGCTGACGTCGTACACCCCGGCCACGTCGCGCATCGCGCGCATCAGGCCCGGCAGGTGGCCCGCGTCGGGGAGCTGCACGGTGTAGGTGTGCCGCACCTGCTGCTGGGTCGGCGGCTCGACGGTCGCAGAGACGATCTCGGCACCCTCCGACGCCATGGCCTCGGTGAGGTCGGCCAGCAGATGGGGGCGGACGAACGATTCCGCGACCAGCGTGACCCGGCACTCGGCGGCCTCCCCCCAGTGCACGCCGACCTCCGCACGCCCCCCGGCCTTCATGCGCGCCACCGCGGCGCACTCCACGCGGTGCACGGTGACCGCTCCCCCGCGTACGGCGAAGCCGGTGATCTCGTCGGGCGGTACGGGGGTGCAGCAGCGGGCGAGCCGGACGGACGCGCCGGGCAGGTCGGCGAGGACGGTGCCGGTGGCGGAGCGGTCGGCGGGCTGTTCGGGCACCGCGTCCGGCTCGGGTACGCCGGTGGGCCGGGCCCCTGACCGGCCGCCGGTGGGCCGAACCCTTGTTGCGCCGTCCGCGGGCCGGACACCTGTCCTGCCGTCCGGGGGCCGGACGCCTGTCCGGTTCTCCGCGATCCGCGCCCCCTCGCTCTGCTGGGACTCCGTCTGTGCCGGATGGGCGGCCAGCCACCGCTGGATGGCGATCCGTGCGGCGGGAGTGTGCGCGTGCTCCAGCCACTCCCGGGAAGGCTCCGACGCCGCGTCCTGGCCCATGAGGAGCTGGACGGTGTCGCCGTCCCTCAGCACGGTGCTCAGCGTCGCCAGTCGGCCGTTCACCCGGGCGCCGATGCAGGCGTGCGCGTCCTCGCCGTACTGCGCGTAGGCCGCGTCCACGCAGGTCGCCCCCTCGGGCAGGCCGAGGGTGCCGCCGTCGGGGCGGAAGACGGTGATCTCACGGTCCTGGGCGAGGTCCTCGCGCAGGGTCGACCAGAAGTGGTCGGGGTCGGGTGCCGCCTCCTGCCAGTCGAGGAGCCGGGAGAGCCAGCCGGGGCGGGTGGGGTCGACGCGCTCGCCGTCGGCCGGGTCCTCGGGGGCCGGTGCGTACGGGTTGCCGAGGGCGACGACGCCGGCCTCTGCGACCTTGTGCATCTGGTGGGTGCGGATGAGGACCTCGACGACCTGGCCGTCCTGACGCGCCACGGCCGTGTGCAGCGACTGGTACAGGTTGAACTTCGGTACGGCGATGAAGTCCTTGAACTCCGAGACCACCGGTTTCATACAGGTGTGCAGTTCACCCAGGACGGCATAGCAGTCGGCGTCCTCGTTCACCAGGACCAGGACGCGGCCGAAGTCGGAGCCGCGGAGCCGGCCGCGTTTGCGGGAGACGCGGTGCACCGAGACGAAGTGGCGGGGGCGGATGAGGACTTCCACCGGGATGTCCGCCTCGCGCAACACACCGCGCACCTCGTCGGCGACCTCGGCGAGCGGGTCGTCCGCGCGGGCCGCGTTGCGGACGATCAACTCCCTGGTGTGCGCGTACTCCTCGGGGTGCAGGATCGCGAAGACGAGGTCTTCCAGTTCGGTCTTGAGCGCTTGGACGCCGAGCCGTTCGGCGAGCGGGATGAGCACGTCACGTGTCACTTTGGCGATGCGCTCCTGTTTCTCGGGGCGCATGACGCCGAGGGTGCGCATGTTGTGCAGCCGGTCGGCGAGCTTGATCGACATGACGCGGACGTCGTTGCCGGTGGCGACGAGCATCTTGCGGAAGGTCTCGGGTTCGGCGGCGGCGCCGTAGTCGACCTTCTCCAGTTTGGTGACGCCGTCGACGAGGTAGCGGACCTCCTCACCGAACTGGTCACGGACCTGGTCCAGCGTCACGTCCGTGTCCTCGACGGTGTCGTGCAGCAGGGACGCGGTCAACGTCGTGGTCTCGGCGCCGAGTTCGGCGAGGATCAGGGTCACGGCGAGGGGGTGCGTGATGTACGGCTCGCCGCTCTTGCGCATCTGGCCGCGGTGCGAGGACTCGGCCAGGACGTAGGCGTGGCGCAGGGGTTCGAGGTCCGCGTCGGGGTGGTGGGCGCGGTGGGCGTCGACGACGTGGCTGATGGCGTCGGGCAGCCGGCCTCGGGCGGCGGGGCCGAGCAGGGCCGCGCGGCCGAGGCGACGCAGGTCGATCCGGGGGCGGGCCTTTCTGCGGGGGGCTGTCGGCGTCACCGCTGCTGACACCGCGCCCGGCATCTGGCCTGGGGTCACGGAATTCGTGGCCTCCGCACTCATGGGCACCTCCGGCTGCGTCAACCGGCGGACGGGTGCCCCAGAGCGGACACGACTCAGGGGGCGGCTTCGGTCCCCCGTCCGGGCCGGTGCTTGATGCTACCGAGCCCACCACGCCGGACCGGCCGCCTCTCGCCCAGCGTGAAACTGATCACCCATTCGAGGGATGAATGTGAGGTTTTGTACCCCTGGACAGAGCGAGGCCGGTGATGCGGATTCCGCCAAGTGGCCGGATTCAACTGCCGTTTCGGGTCTGCGGCCGAAGGTGCGCGGGTGTTTCAGGACACCCGGCTCCGGCTCACTCGGAGGTCGCCGTTTCCAGCCAGTCCGCGTCGATCTCGCCCTCGGCCACGATCACGGCCGGGCCGGTCATCTCGATCTCGCCGTCGGGCCGCTCGGTGATCACCAGAGTGCCGCCGGGGACGTCCACGGTGTAGGTGGCCGGGGTGCCCGTTGCCGTCGGGTCGGCGCCGTCGCGGCGGGCGGCGGCCACGGCGACCGCGCACGCGCCCGTGCCGCACGAGCGGGTCTCGCCGGAGCCGCGCTCGTGCACGCGCAGCGCGACGTGCCCGGGGCCCCGGTCGACCACGAACTCGACGTTCACACCGTCCGGGTAGGCGGCCGCCGGGCTGAAGGGCGGCGGGGAGAGCAGGTCACCGGCGTGCGCCAGGTCGTCCACGAAGGCGACCGCGTGCGGGTTGCCCATGTTGACGTTCCGGGCGGGCCAGCTGCGTTCGCCGACGCTCACCGTGACGTCACCCTCGGGGAGCACCGCCCGGCCCATGCCGACGGTCACGTCACCGTCCTTGGCGATGTGCACCGTCTTCACGCCCCCGCGCGTGGCGACCGCGAGGTCCCCCTCGGTCACGTGACCGGCGCGCTGGAGGTAGCGCGCGAACACCCGCACGCCGTTGCCGCACATCTCCGCGATCGAGCCGTCGCTGTTGCGGTAGTCCATGAACCACTCCGCCTCGGCGGCCATGTCCCTCGCCTCGGGGTGCGCGGCGGACCGCACCACGTGCAGAAGCCCGTCACCGCCGATGCCCGCGCGCCGGTCGCACAAGGCGGCGACGGCGGCAGGAGGCAGGTCGACGGCGTTCTCCGGGTCCGGGACGATCACGAAGTCGTTCTCGGTGCCGTGGCCCTTGAGGAAGGCGATCCGCGTGCTCATGCCTCGATCGTAAGGGGTGCCTCCGACATCGCCCCGCCGCGCCCGGGACAGCGCCCTGGGGTGACTGACGGCAGCACCCCGGAGTACCTGCGACAGCGCCCGGCGCGCCTGCACGGCGCCCCCGCGGCCGTAAGGCGATCAGCGCAGTCGCGCCACACGCCACACGGCGAGGACCACCACGACGGCCACGACCAGGGCGTACGCGACGACGACCCGCCAGTCGGGTCTGCGGCCGGAGCCACGAGCCGGCAGGCCCGGCCAGGTGTAGCCGACGCGGCGGGCGGCCATCATGCCCCAGCCGGCCGCGCAGGAGCAGATCAGCAGGCCCAGCATGGCGATGACGGCCCCGCTGTCGCCGAAGTCGAAGGCGAGCGGGAACGCGAACATCAGGGAGCCGACTGCCGCGAGGGCCACGATGGGAGCCAGTTGCCAGATGCCGAGCCGGCGCTGCGGGCGCAGCTCGACCTCGACCTCGTCGGCGAACATCTCGCCGGGCTCGGGACCGTCGTCCGTCACGCCCGGCGTCTCGTCGGGCCCGTCGGAGCTGAGGTGGTCCGTCTCCTGCTCCGAGACGTCCCCGAGCCCCGGCTCATCCCGCTCGGCGGTGATGTGATCGGTGCTTCGTGCGGTGTCGCGAGGGCCGGCCTCCATCGCCACGCGCCCTCCCAACTAGGACTCAACTCGGTCGATCGAAGCTCGATGATGGCACGCCGCCGAGGGGCCGGATGACGGCCTGGGCGTCCCGATGCCATGACGTGATCAGGCTGTAACCGGTCGTTCGACCAAGGACAGTGCGAGCTGCGGAAGTTCCGTGAGGTCGGCCGCGGCCCCACTCAACCAGTGCACCCGCGGATCGCGCCTGAACCACGAATCCTGGCGGCGCGCGAAGCGCTTGGTGGCACGCACGGTCTCGGCCCGCGCTTCGCCGAGCGTGTACTCCCCGGAGAGCGCCGCGAGCACCTGCTGGTAGCCGAGCGCGCGCGAGGCCGTACGCCCTTCGCGCAACCCGTGCGCCTCGAGTGCGCGCACCTCGTCCACGAGACCGGCGTCCCACATCCGGTCGACCCGGCGCGCGATGCGCTCGTCGAGCTCGGGGCGGGCCACGTCGACGCCGATCTGGAGGGTGTCGTACACCGAGTCGTGGCCGGGGAGGTTGGCCGTGAACGGCCTGCCGGTGATCTCGATCACCTCGAGCGCGCGGACGATCCGGCGGCCGTTGCTCGGCAGGATCGCGCGGGCCGCCTCGGGGTCGGCGGCGGCCAGGCGGGTGTGCAGGGCGCCGGAACCGTGCAGCGCGAGCTCCTCCTCCAGGCGGGCGCGGACCTCGGGGTCGGTGCCGGGGAACTCCAGGTTGTCGACGGCCCCGCGCACGTACAGGCCGGAGCCGCCGACCAGGATCGGCCAGCGGCCCTCGGCGAGCAGCGCGTCGATCCGCTCGCGGGCCAGACGCTGGTACTCGGCGACGGACGCCGTGACGGTCACGTCCCAGATGTCCAGCAGGTGGTGGGGGACTCCGTCGCGTTCTTCGGGCGTCAGCTTGGCGGTACCGATGTCCATCCCTCGGTAGAGCTGCATGGAGTCGGCGTTGACGACCTCGCCGCCGAGCCGCTGGGCCAGGAAAACGCCCAGATCGGACTTTCCGGCCGCAGTCGGCCCGACGACGGCGATGACGCGGGGGGCGGGGGGTGCGCTGCTCACCGCACCAGTCTCGCAAACCTCACCACCTGGTCTCGAACGAGTTACGTGACGCGGCGGACGCGGGGTCGTTGCCCGTTGCGAGGTTCCTGCCGCCGGACCGCAGAGGCGGTGGCCCGGGCCGCGCAAATTGACGCACCGGGCAACGCGGGATTTCGCCCGCACGAGTAACGTATGGAGTAGATATGGGCGTTTTTGCACGACTTCTCCGGCGGTCGAAGGCCACGGCGGAGACGCCTGCAGCCGAGGCTCAGGCCGACACCGCTAAGGCAGGGACCGAGACGGAGACGGAGACCGCCCAGGCGCAGACGGCCGAAGCGGCCGAGGCTGCGAAGGCGAAGGGCACCGACGGAGCCACGGAAGCGGCGGTGCCGGCCGCCGAGGCCGCCGCCGAGGTCACCGAGTCCGAGGGCGTCGACATCCCCAAGCAGCAGTCCACCGAGAAGGCGGCCGACAACGAGGCCGGCGAGGGCGCCCGCACGTGACCGCCCCGCGTGAGGGAAGGTGAGCCATGGGTCTCATGGACAACGTGAAAGCCAAGCTGGGCCCGGCCAAGGACAAGGTCTCCGACCTCGCACAGCGGCATGAGGGCAAGATCCACCACGGTCTCGACAAGGCCGCGCAGGCCGTCGACAAGAGGACCAAGGGCAAGTACAGCGACAGGATCCAGTCGGGCACGGGCCGGGCCAAGGGTGCCATGGTCCGACTCACGCACCATGGTGACCACGCACCGGGGGGCACGACCACGCCCGGCCCGGACGGCACGACGACGCCTCCCGGCACCGGCCGGACGGCACCACCGCGGGACACGGCTCCCCCACCGAAGACGGCTCCTCCGACGGACGCGGGCGGCACTCCGCCTCCCGGGGCGCCGCCGCCCACTTCCTGAGGTCGCGTCGGCGCCGAGGATCACGTGCGCGCACCCGCACGTTGACGGGCACGGAAGGACACATCGGCGGACGGCCGCGGAGCACGAGGGCTCCCGGCCGTCCGCCGTGTTCCCGCCCCTGCGGCCCGGGCCCGAACCCTGCTCACACCCCGCGCTACGACCAGGCGGCGACGACGTAGCCCACTCCGTAGGGCGCGTCCTCGTACAGCAGTGAACCGCCGAGGTTCGCGCCCTCGGCCGCGCCCGCCAGGACCTGCCAGGGGGCCCGGCCGGACACCTTCAGCTCCTGGGCCAAACCGGTGTCCAGCGCGGTCAGTGCGGCCAGGTCGGCCGCGCCGAGCGCCCGCGCGACCTCCGCGTCGAAGGGCGCGGCGCGTTCGTCCAGGTAGCCCGGCGCCTTGAGCGTCCGGCACGCGCTGGCGTCCCCCATCACCAGCAGGGCCACCCGCTCGGCCCGGGCGGCGATGTCCCTGCCGTACCGCGCGCACAGCTCTGACGGGGAGGACTCCGCCACCCCGAGTCCCTCGACCGGGGCGTCGGACCAGCCGGCCCGCTCCAGCAGCCAGGCGGCCACAGCCAGCGAGTACGGCAGGCGCTGTTCCGTGTCCGCGTTCTCGGCCGCTCCCAGCCGCACGTCGAGGTCGACGCCGAAGCCCCGGAAGGACCCCGCGGTGCCCTCCGGGTAGGTCTCGAGCCCGGCACCGTCCTTCGGTCCGACGACCACGAGCCGTCCCGGCCGGGCGGCGGCGAGCACGCCCAGCGCGTCCGTGCAGGCGACCCGCGCGGCATCCAGTTCCGGCGCGGCGCCCGCGGCGACGTCGGGGACCAGCAGGGGCGGGCAGGGGCAGACAGCGGCGGCGACAAGCATGATCGGCAGGGTAACGCTCAGCGGCCGGCGTCACCGCACGGGGCGGCGGCCGCCCGGCACGGTCACAGCCGCACGGGGCGGCAGGGACCCGAACAGTCACAACCGCACGGGCGGCGGTACCCGAACAATCACAACCGCACGGGACGGCGACCGCCCGGCACGCTCACGGCCACACCCGCCGCGCCACGGCGCGGGGCGGCGGGGGCACGGCTCAGTCGCAGCCGCACCCGCTCGCCACGGCCGGCAAGGGCTCCGGTGCACCGACCTTCGGCAGGCCCAGCATCACGCCGGCGGGCTTGGCCTTCTCGGCCGCGTTCCGCTTCTCCCAGGCGTCGCCCGCACGCGTGCGGCGCACGTCCAGCACGGGCCCCTCGGCGAGGAGGTGGTGCGGGGCGGCGTAGGTGATCTCGACCGTGACGACGTCGCCGGGGCGGACCTCCTGGTCCGGCTTGGTGAAGTGCACGAGACGGTTGTCGGGGGCGCGGCCGGACAGGCGGTGGGTGGTCTCGTCCTTGCGGCCCTCGCCCTCGGCGACCATCAGCTCCAGCGTGCGGCCGACCTGCTTCTTGTTCTCCTCCCAGGAGATCTCCTCCTGGAGGGCGACGAGCCGCTCGTAGCGCTCCTGGACGACCTTCTTGGGGATCTGGCCGTCCATCTCGGCGGCCGGGGTGCCGGGGCGCTTGGAGTACTGGAACGTGAAGGCCTGGGCGAAGCGGGCCTCGCGCACCACGTGCAACGTCTGCTCGAAGTCCTCCTCGGTCTCGCCGGGGAAGCCCACGATGATGTCCGTGCTGATCGCGGCGTGCGGGATGGCGGCGCGGACCTTCTCGATGATCCCGAGGAAGCGCTCCTGGCGGTAGGAGCGGCGCATCGCCTTCAGGACCGGGTCGGAGCCGGACTGGAGCGGCATGTGCAGCTGCGGCATCACGTTAGGCGTCTCGGCCATGGCGGCGATGACGTCGTCGGTGAAGTCGCGCGGGTGCGGAGAGGTGAAGCGGACGCGCTCCAAGCCGTCGATCGTCCCGCAGGCGCGCAGCAGCTTGCTGAATGCCTCGCGGTCGCCGATGTCGGAGCCGTAGGCGTTGACGTTCTGCCCGAGCAGGGTGATCTCGGAGACGCCCTCGGCGACCAGGGCCTCGATCTCGGCGAGGATGTCGCCGGGGCGGCGGTCCTTCTCCTTGCCGCGCAAAGCCGGGACGATGCAGAAGGTGCAGGTGTTGTTGCAGCCGACGGAGATGGAGACCCAGGCCGCGTAGGCGCTCTCGCGCCGGGTCGGCAGCGTCGACGGGAACGCCTCCAGCGACTCGGCGATCTCGACCTGCGCCTCGTCCTGCACGCGCGCGCGTTCCAGCAGGACGGGCAGCTTGCCGATGTTGTGCGTGCCGAAGACGACGTCCACCCAGGGCGCCCTCTTCACGATGGTGTCGCGGTCCTTCTGCGCGAGGCAGCCGCCGACCGCGATCTGCATCCCGGGGCGGCTCGCCTTCTTCGGGGCGAGGTGGCCAAGGTTGCCGTACAGCTTGTTGTCGGCGTTCTCACGCACCGCGCAGGTGTTGAAGACGACGACGTCCGCCTCGTCGGCGCCCTGGGGTGCGCGGACGTAGCCCGCGTCCTCCAGCAGTCCGGACAATCGCTCGGAGTCGTGGACGTTCATCTGGCATCCGTAGGTCCGGATCTCATAGGTCTTCGATGATCGAACGTCCACTGCCGGGCTCCGGTCGCTGCTGCTGGTCATGGTTCAAGGGTAGGTGCTTCCCGGACGGCGGCGTCCACAAGGTGCTGCGGCCGCCCGGGACCCGCGGCCGCACGACGGTGACGGAGCGGACGGTGCGGTCAGCGCCGCTGTGCCGCCGGCCGGACGGGAGCGTCGGCGGCGCCGAAGCCGTGGGAGCCGTCGCCCGAGATCGTGGGTGATAGCCGCGCCGGCCTCAGGGGCTGAATCGCGGGTCCGTTGGAATAGGGCACGGGCTCCGGGCGGCTGTGGGCGGTCCCCGCGCCGGCCTCAGGGCTCGATGAGTCCGGCCCTGATCGCGTACCGGGTCAGCTCCAGGCGGTCGCGCATGCCGAGCTTCTGCAGCAGGTTGGCGCGGTGGCGCTCGACGGTCTTGGCGCTGATGAAGAGGAGCTCCCCGATCTCCTTCGAGGTGTGGCCCTCGGCTACCAGCTTGAGGATCTCCTCCTCGCGCTCGGTGATGGCCCGTTCCGGGAGGTCGTCGCCCCGGTGCAGCCGCTCCACATAGGAGCGGACGAGGGCGCGTTCGGCTCCCGGGTAGATGAACGGCTCGTCGCGCACGGCGGCCCGGCAGGCCTCGACCAGATCGCGGTCGGCGACCGACTTGAGGACGTAGCCGCTGGCCCCTGCCCTCAGCGCCTCGAAGAAGTACTCCTCGTTGTCGTACATCGTGAGGATCAGGATGTGCAGGCCGGGCAGCCGGCGGGAGAGTTCCCGGGCCGCCTGGAGGCCGGTCATGCGGGGCATGGCCACGTCCAGGACGGCCAGGTCCACGGGCGTTTCCCGGGCCTTGGCCACGGCCTCGGCACCGTCCCCGGCCTCCGCCACCACGGTGAGGCCGGGCTCCCCGTCCAGGATGAGGCGCACGCCCCGGCGCACGAGCGTGTGGTCGTCGGCGAGCAGCACACGGATCGGTGTGGACATCAGCGGGGCCCTTCGGTCACCGGTACGCGCAGCCGTACGTCGGTGCCCCCGCCCGGCGCCGGCTCCAGAGTCAGCGTGGCACCGATCAGCAGGGCGCGCTCGCGCATGCCCGTGATGCCGGCGCCCTCGGGGGCGTCGCCGAGGCCCGTGCCGTTGTCGCGTACGAGGAGCCCGACGCCGTCGGGGACCGGATGGAGGCGGAGTTCGGCCCGGTCGGCGGCGGCGTGCCGGGCGGTGTTGGTCAGGCCCTCCTGGGCGACCCGGTAGACGACGAGCTCCGCCTCCGGTGTCAGGGCGGGAAGCTCGCCGGTGACGTGATGGCGCACGGTCAGCCCGTGGGTCGTGAACTCGCCGGCGAGCGAACGCAGGGCGCTGGCCAGCCCGAGTTCCTCCAGTACGCCGGGCCGCAGGCGGCGGGCGATGCGCCGGATCTCGTCCAGGCCGGCCCGGGTCGCCTCCTGCGCCTGGCCCACCTCCTCGCGAAGGTCCTCGGGCGCCCGGTCGGCGACGCGCTTGAGCTGGAGGAGGACGGCGGTCAGGGTCTGTCCGACCTCGTCGTGGAGCTCCCGGGCGATCCGGTGCCGTTCGCTCTCCTGCGCGGACAGCGCCCGGGCCGTGCCCGCGGCCCGCTCGGCCTCCAGCCGGTCGAGCATCGTGTTGTACGTCGTGATCAGCCCGGCCGTCTCCGCCGGGCCCGAGACCACGGGCCGGGAGCCCGGGCGCAGCAGGTCCGCAGTCGCCATCGCCCGGTCAAGCCGCCGCAGGGGCACCAGGCCGAACCGCAGTACCAGGGCGTTGCCGGCGAGCAGCAGCACCAGACCGCCGAGCAGGACGAGGGCCTCGCCCGCGAGGACGGGGGTGGACACGGTGACCGGGCCGAGCAGCAGCGCCGTGGCCACGACCAGGCCGGCGGCGTTGAGCGAGAAGATCCGCCAGAACAACGACACGCTCGCCGATCCGCTCCTTCCCGCCTTCGCGCAGTGCACTGCCCCGTTCACTCTCTCCCGCGACCGGCCGCTGCGTATATCCGTCACGACACCCATGTCGTCACCGTACGGCCGGATGGGAGCATGCGGAGTTGACCCGTCCGATGATCGACACCGGTCACATCGGGCCGGCACAGCAGAACAAACAAGACCAGCAGCACGAACAGCACGACCACGACGGACGAGACGAACAAGGGGAAGCAACGTGTCAGCTCCGCGCCTGAGGGCGACGCCGCTGCCGGGCATCGGGGTCCAGTACGACCTGGAGACCCGGGAACACCGCCATCTGTCGGTCGTGGCGCACCGCGACGGCACGCGCACGGTGAACGTGTACCGGTCCGACGATCCCGACTCCTGCGCGCACTCGTTGAAGCTGACCAGCTCGGAGGCGGGCTCGCTGATCGACGCGCTGAAGCCGTCCCACCACAGCCCGAGCCTGCTGTACACCACGGATCTCGGGCTTGTCGCCGAGCGGATCGAGGTGCCCGCGGCCTCCCGCTGGAACGGGCGGGTGCTCGGCGACATGCGGATGCGGACGGAGACGGGTGCGTCGGTGGTGGCCGTGCTACGGCGGGCCGAGGCCATCCCGTCGCCCGCGCCGGACTTCCGTCTGTCGGGCGGTGACACGCTGATCGTCGTCGGCACCCGCGAGGGCGTCGACGCGGCCGCGACCATACTCGGGCGGGAGTGAACTTTTGCACTCCGCTGTTCTGCTCATCGAGTTCGGTTCCATCATCCTCGGCCTCGGCCTGCTCGGCCGGTTCGCCGCCCGGTTCCGGCTCTCGCCGATCCCCCTGTACCTCCTGGCCGGTCTGGCCTTCGGTGAGGGCGGTCTGCTGCCGCTCGGCGCGAGCGAGGAGTTCATCGCCACGGGCGCGGAGATCGGCGTCATCCTGCTGCTGCTGATGCTGGGCCTGGAGTACACGGCGAGCGACCTGGTCTCCAACCTCAAGACGCACTACCCGTCCGGTCTGGTCGACTGCGCCCTCAACGCGCTCCCCGGCGCCGCCGTGGCGCTGCTGCTCGGCTGGGGCCCGGTGGCCGCCGTCGTGCTGGCCGGTGTCACCTGGATCTCGTCGTCCGGTGTGATCGCGAAGGTGCTGGGCGATCTGGGCCGGGTCGGCAACCGGGAGACGCCGGTGATCCTCAGTGTGCTGGTGCTGGAGGATCTGGCGATGGCGGTGTACCTGCCCATCGTCACGGCGCTGGTGGCGGGCGTCGGGCTGCTGGCCGGCAGCGTCACCCTGGCGGTCGCGCTGGGCGCCGCCGGGCTGGTGCTGTTCCTCGCCCTGCGCTACGGCAGGCTCATCTCCCGGTTCGTCTCCAGCGACGATCCCGAGAAGCTGCTGCTGGTCGTGCTGGGCCTGACGATCCTGGTCGCGGGTATCGCCCAGCAGCTCCAGGTGTCGGCGGCGGTCGGGGCCTTCCTGGTGGGCATCGCGCTGTCGGGGGAGGTCGCGGAGGGCGCGCACACCCTGCTGAGCCCCCTGCGTGACCTGTTCGCGGCGGTCTTCTTCGTCTTCTTCGGGCTGCACACCGACCCGTCGAGCATCCCGCCCGTCCTGCTGCCCGCGCTCGGCCTGGCCGTCGTCACCGCACTGACGAAGATCGCCACCGGGTACTGGGCGGCCCGGCGGGCCGGGATCTCCGTCAAGGGCCGCTGGCGGGCGGGCGGCGCGCTGGTGGCCCGCGGCGAGTTCTCGATCGTCATCGCGGGTCTCGCGGTCGCGGCCGGTGTGGAACCGTCCCTCGGCCCGCTGGCCACCGCGTACGTACTGATCCTGGTCGTCCTGGGCCCGCTCACCGCGCGCTACACCGAGCCGGTGGCGACGTGGTGGTCCCGCCGCCGTGCACCCCGCCCCTCGCAGCCCGCACCCCGAGCAGCGGAGACGGAGGCACCGGTCGCCGACTGAGGGGGACGGGGTGCCGGGCCGGCCCCGACACCGGTGGCCGGGGCGCGTCGCGGGCCCCGGTCAGGCGTTTCCGCCCGGCACCCACCCCTGCTTGCGCAGCACCCCCGGCACGTCCGGCGCCTCGTAGTGTTCGCCCTTGAGGACCTTGCCGTCCTCCCGGCGGGAGACCGAGCCGTCGGGGCCGAGCTTCGTCATGTTGGAGCGGTGGATCTCGGCGAGCACCGCGTCGAGGTCGATCCCGTGCACGAGAGCGGTCCCGTAAGCCACGTACACCACGTCCGCCAACTCGTGGGCGAGCCGGTCGAGCGGACCCCGCACCGACACCTCGGCGACCTCAGCCGCCTCCTCCGCGAGAAGCTCGCCGCGATGGGCCGCCAGTTCCGCGGAGACCTCCGTAGGGGTACTGCGGGCGTCCAGGCCGAAGGCGCGGTGGAATTCACGGACCAGGTCAGCGGGCGAAGAACTCATGGGGGCGACTGTAGTACCGCCCACCGACACTCCCCCACCGCCGGCTTGTGACCCCTGCCCTGGTCAGGGTGCCTCCTGGCTGGCAGGATCGCCCGCATGTCCAGAACGCTCACCCCCGTCGGCAGGCGCCGGGCCCTGCAGGGCGGCACCGCCTCCCTCGTGGTCCTCGGGCTGCTGATGTGGTGGCTGCGCCCCTGGGCCGATGAACCGCCGGGCGGGACGATCACGTTCAGCACGGGCACCCGCGCGGGCGTCTACCACGAGTACGGCCGGCTCCTGAGCGACGAGATCGACAAGGACATGCCCGACCTGAAGGTGCGGTTGCAGCCCAGCGCCGGTTCGCAGGAGAACGTCGCGGACGTGGCGACGGGCGACGCGGACTTCGCGATCGCCGCGGCCGACGCGGTCGCCACCTACAAACTCGGCAAGGCCCCGGGAGCCGACCGGCTGCGCGGTGTCGCGCGCCTGTACGACGACTACGTCCAGCTCGTCGTGCCCCCGGACTCGGAGATCCGCTCCGTGGCGGATCTGCGGGGCAAGCGTGTGGCCATAGGGCTGCCCGACTCCGGTGTGCGGCTGATAGCGAACGGCGTGCTCAGGGCGGCCGGCATCGACCCGGAGAAGGACATCATGCCGTCGTCGGACGGCATCGACACCGGGCCCAAGCGGCTGGGCCACGGCCTGGACGCGTTCTTCTGGTCGGGCGGCCTGCCCACCGACGGGCTCAGCCGGCCCGCCAAGAAGTCGGCGTCGGCCTTCCGGTTCGTGCCGATCGACGCCACGCTCGTGGCCAGACTGCACGATCAGGGCGGCGCCACGCGCTACTACCGGGCCACGAAGATGCCGGAATCGGCCTACCCCACCATTCAGCGCGGCAAGGCGGTACCGACGCTGGCGGTGTCCAACCTGCTGATCACGCGCAGCGACATGGATCCGCGGCTCACCGAGTGGCTGACCCGTACGGTGCTCGACAGCCGGGACCTCATCGGCGCGACCGTCCACTCCGCGCAGCTGGTCGACGTCCGTACGGCGATCTACACCGACCCGCTGACACTGCACCTCGGCGCCCAGCGCTACTACCAGTCGGTCAAGCCGTAGCGCCCGAGCCGCACCCGGCCCGACGGGGTTGCCGTCGGTCAGGCCGTGGGCGCCGATCTCGGTACCGACACCGTCACCTTCAGTCCGTGCGGCTCATGACGGTCGTACGCGATCGAACCGCCGCCCGCCGCGAGCAGTGCCCGTGAGATGGACAGCCCGAGACCCGAGCCCTTGACGTTCTGGTGCCGGCCGCTGCGCCAGAAGCGGTCCCCGACGCGGGTCAGCTCCTCCTCGGTCAGGCCCGGCCCCTGATCGGTCACGACGACCGTGGAGGTGTCGCCGTTGGAGGCGACGGTCACCCCCACGGCCTGCCCCCCGGGCGTGAACTTCACCGCGTTGTCGATGACGGCGTCCAGCGCGCTGGACAGGGCGACCGGGTCGGCCCACGCGGTCGTGGGCGGGCAGTCCCCCACCAGCCGCACACCCTTGGCCTCGGCGGTCGGCGCCCAGGCCGCGAGGCGTTCGGCGGCGAGCTCCCCGATGTCGGTGACCTTCAGATCCGCCTCGGTGTGCTCGGCCAGCGCCAGGTCGAGCAGGTCGTCCAGGACCTGCGCGAGGCGCTTGCCCTCGGCCTGGACCGAGGCGATCTCCTTGTTGCCCTCGGGCAGTTCGAAGGAGAGCAGCTCGATGCGCAGCAGCAGCGCGGCGAGGGGGTTGCGCAGCTGGTGCGAGGCGTCGGCGACGAAGGCGCGCTGCTGTTCCAGCACATCCTCGACGTTGTCCGCCATCTCGTTGAACGACCGGGCGAGGCGCTGGAGCTCCGGCGGCCCGCCGGCGGCCGCGACCCGGGACTTGAGCCGCCCGGTGGCGATGTCGTGGGTGGTGGCGTCGAGGACGCGCACGGGCTTCAGCACCCAGCCGGTCAGTCGCAGGGCGGCACCGACGGCCAGCAGCATCGCGGCGAACTCGCCCGCGCCGATGACCAGCCAGCCGTGCAGCGTGCGGGAGCGCAGTTGCCCGGTGGGCGAGTCGGTGACGACGACCGCGACGACGTCACCGTCCCGGATGACCGGCGAGGCGACCACGAGATTGCGGCGCTGCCAGGGCCACACCTGCTTCGGGTCGTGGCTGCGACGGCTGAGCTTCGCCTCGTCGAAGGCGTCCCGCACCTCGCCCTCCTCGGGCAGCGACCACTCGGCAGGTGCGTGGGCCATGGCCCGGCCGGTGCGGTAGAAGACACCGGACCGGATGCCGTAGACCTCGTAGTAGCTGCGGAGCTCGCTGCTGAGCGTGGCCAGGCGTTCGTTCTCGAAGGCGCCGGTGGTGCCGTCGGGCGAGTCGGTGACGAACTGGGCGAGGGCGGCGAAGCGGGCCGTGTCGTCGATCCGGTCGACGACGACCTTCTGCTGCTGTGCGCCGGCGAGACTCACGGCCAGCGGCACGCCGAGCGCGAGCAGCACGGCCGCCATCAGGACGATGAGCAGGGGGAGCAGACGAGTGCGCACCCGGCCCCGCTACCCGGCAGGCGCGACGAGCCGGTATCCGACTCCGCGGACGGTCTCGACGAGGGCCGGCATCCGCAGCTTGGCGCGCAGCGACGCGACGTGCACCTCCAGGGTGCGCCCGGTGCCCTCCCAGCTGGTCTGCCACACCTCGCTGATGATCTGCTCCCGGCGGAAGACCACTCCGGGCCGCTGCGCCAGCAGGGCCAGCAGGTCGAACTCCTTGCGGGTCAGGCTGATCACCGCCCCGTCCACACTCACCCTGCGGGTGGGCAGCTCGATGTGCACCGGGCCGAGCCGCAGCTCGGTCTCGATGCCGCTGGAGGTGTCCTCGTGGGAGGTGCGCCGGCTGACCGCGTGGATCCGGGCGAGCAGCTCCCCGGTGTCGTAGGGCTTCACCACGTAGTCGTCGGCACCGAGGTTGAGGCCGTGGATGCGGGAGCGCACGTCGGAGCGGGCGGTGACCATGATCACCGGAGTGCTGGTGCGCTTGCGGATCTTGCCGCAGACCTCGTATCCGTCCTGGTCGGGCAGGCCGAGGTCGAGGAGGACGACGCCGAAGCAGTCACCCTCGGGGACGAGTGCCTGAAGGGCCTCCTCACCGCTGCGCGCGTGCGTGACGTCGAACCCGTGCCGCGCCAGAACCGCCGACAGGGCGGCGGCGACGTGGTTGTCGTCCTCGACGAGCAGCAGTCTCATCCGGTCCCCCTTCAGTTCACTGGCCGTACGATCTGGATGCGTACAAAATGCGTGCACACACGCGCGTGTGCACCTTGTGCAGTCACGCTGATGGATGAGGACGGCGTCAAGAGAGTTCCGGTTGCGGAGCCCTTCCGTTACCCGGCCGATATCAGCGCTGCTCACAAGTGCTACGACACGTGTCCGATTGCTATCGGATCGTGATGCTCAGATTCCCCTCAGATGTAATGACGCAGGTCGTAGAGGGTAACTACTGTCCTCCGAAACCGAGGAGGACGGAGCCTGAGAGCGATGACCGAAGTATCGGTGGCCAAGGAAGATGTGGCCGCGACCGGAGAACTGGTCGTCCTGAAGAGCGTCAACAAGCACTTCGGCGCGTTGCACGTACTCCAGGACATCGACCTGACGATCGCCCGCGGTGAAGTCGTCGTGGTCATCGGACCCTCCGGGTCCGGCAAGTCCACCCTGTGCCGCACCATCAACCGCCTGGAGACGACCGACTCCGGCTCGATCACGATCGACGGCAAGCCGCTGCCCGCCGAGGGCAAGGAGCTCGCCAAGCTCCGCGCCGATGTCGGCATGGTCTTCCAGTCCTTCAACCTCTTCGCGCACAAGACCGTGCTCGAGAACGTGATGCTCGGCCAGATCAAGGTCCGCAAGAAGGACAAGAAGGCGGCCGAGGATCGGGCCCGGGCGCTGCTCGACCGGGTCGGCGTGGGCGCGCAGGCCGAGAAGTACCCGGCTCAGCTCTCCGGCGGCCAGCAGCAGCGCGTCGCCATCGCGCGCGCCCTGGCCATGGAGCCGAAGGTGATGCTCTTCGACGAGCCCACCTCCGCGCTCGACCCCGAGATGATCAACGAGGTGCTGGAGGTCATGCAGCAACTCGCCCGCGACGGCATGACCATGATCGTCGTCACCCACGAGATGGGTTTCGCACGATCGGCCGCAAACCGCGTGGTGTTCATGGCAGACGGCCGAATCGTCGAGGAGGCTGCGCCCGATCAGTTCTTCAGCAATCCGCGCAGCGACCGTGCCAAGGACTTCCTGTCGAAGATCCTGCACCACTGACGGCGTGGGTCGCGTCCGACGCGCCCCCGTGTCGCCCGCCCCTTGAGGGCCCGCATCTCTTCACCAGCCAAAGGATGTTCATCATGAAGCTCCGCAAGGTCACCGCCGCCTCGGCCACCGTCTTCGCTCTCGCTCTCACCGCCACCGCGTGCGGCGGCGACAACAGCACGGGCGGCGACTCCGGCTCCGACGGCGGCGGCAAGACGATCACGGTCGGCATCAAGTTCGACCAGCCCGGCCTCGGCCAGAAGACGCCGCAGGGTTACGCCGGCTTCGATGTCGACGTCGCCACGTACGTCGCGAAGAAGCTCGGTTACAACGAGGACCAGATCGAGTGGAAGGAAGCGAAGAGCGCCGACCGCGAGACCATGCTGAAGCGTGGTGACGTCGACTTCATCGCGGCGACGTACTCGATCACCCCGGAGCGCCAGGAGTCGGTCGACTTCGCCGGTCCCTACCTGCTGGCGCACCAGGATGTTCTGGTTCGTGCGGACGACAACAAGATCAAGTCGCCGAAGGACCTGAACAACGCCAAGCTCTGCTCGGTCACCGGCTCCACCTCGGCGCAGAACGTCAAGGACAAGCTCGCTCCCAAGGCGCAGCTGCAGCCGTACCCGACGTACTCCGCCTGCCTGCCCGGTCTGCAGAACGGTGCCGTGGACGCGCTGACCACCGACGACTCGATCCTCGCCGGTTACGCCGCCCAGTCGCAGTTCAAGGGCAAGTTCAAGCTCGGCGGCTTCAAGCTGACGAACGAGAACTACGGCATCGGCGTCAAGAAGGGCAGCGACCTCAAGGACAAGATCAACAAGGCCCTTGAGGAAATGGTCGCCGACAAGTCCTGGCAGAAGGCCGTGGACGAGAACCTCGGCCCGGCCAACTACAAGAACGAGCCGGCGCCGAAGATCGGCGAGATCAAGAGCTGAAGCAGCGCCTGACAGGGTGCGCCGCCCACCGGAAGGGGCGGCGCACCGGCGTGGGCATCCCTACACGCGGAAGCACGGGAGATCGTGTTCGACTTTCTTGAGGATTACGACCTGCTGGGAGCCTTCTGGACGACAGTGCAGCTCGCTGTGCTCTCCGCCGTCGGCTCCCTGATCTGGGGCACGTTGCTGGCCGCCATGCGCGTCGGCCCGGTGCCGCTGATGCGCGCCTTCGGGACCGCGTACGTGAACATCGTGCGCAACATCCCGTTGACCGTCATCATCCTGTTCACGTCGCTGGGCCTGAACCAGACGTTGGGAGTCTCCCTCGGCGCGAACGACGTCGAGACGATCAACTTCCGGCTCGCCGTACTGGGCCTCATTCTCTACACCTCGTCCTTCGTGTGCGAGGCGCTGCGCTCCGGCATCAACACGGTGCCGGTCGGGCAGGCGGAGGCGGCCCGCGCGATCGGTCTCAACTTCAACCAGGTGCTGGGTCTGGTCGTGCTGCCCCAGGCGTTCCGGTCGGCCGTCGTGCCGCTGGCGAACGTGCTGATCGCCCTCATCAAGAACACCACGGTGGCCGCCGCCATCGGTGTCGCCGAAGCGGCGGTGCTGATGAAGGAGATGATCGAGAACGAGGCGCAGCTGCTGCTGATCTCCGCGATCATCGCGTTCGGTTTCGTGATCCTGACGCTGCCGACCGGCCTGTTCCTCGGCTGGGTGGGCAAGAAGGTGGCGGTGAAGCGATGAGCTCTGTTCTGTACGACGCGCAGGGACCTCGCGCCAAGCGCCGCAATGTCATCCTCACGGTGGTCTTCCTGGTCGCCGTCGCGGCCCTGCTGTGGTGGGTCATCGGGACCCTCAAGGACAAGGGCCAGCTCGAATGGGCCCTGTGGGAGCCGTTCGTCCACACCGAGGCCTGGTCCACGTACATCTGGCCGGGTCTGCAGAACACCCTGAAGGCCGCCGCCCTGGCGGTGATCATCGCGATGCCGCTCGGCGCGGTCCTGGGCATCGCCCGTCTGTCCGACCACGTGTGGGTCAGGGTGCCGGCCGCGGTCGTGGTGGAGTTCTTCCGGTCCATCCCCGTGCTGGTCCTGATGATCTTCGGCCTCGCTCTCTTCGCCGAGTACACCAACGTCACCTCCGACGACCGTCCGCTCTACGCGGTCGTCACCGGCCTGGTGCTCTACAACGCCTCCGTACTGGCGGAGATCGTCCGGGCGGGCATCCTGTCCCTGCCCAAGGGGCAGTCCGAGGCGGCGATGGCCATCGGCCTGCGCAAGGGCCAGCTGATGCGCCTGATCCTGCTGCCGCAGGCCGTCACCGCGATGCTCCCGGCCATCGTCAGCCAGCTGGTCGTCATCGTGAAGGACACCGCACTCGGTGGCGCCGTCCTCACCTACGCCGAACTGCTCTCCTCGGCGAACACGATGAGCGGCTACTACGGCGCGAACGTCATCGCCAGCTTCACGGTCGTGGCGGTCATCTTCATCGCGCTCAACTTCGCCCTCACCTCGTTCGCCAGTTGGCTGGAGCGCCGGCTGCGGCGCGCCAAGAAGTCGACGGGCGCGGTCGTGGGCCCGAACGACGCGGAGATCGCCGGCACGGCCGGGACCGGTGCCGGAGGCACCGTCTGACACCCGGTCACCTCACGTGACACACTCAGGGGCAGTGGCATGATCGCCACTGCCCCTGGTCACTTGACGCAAGCACCCGCAATAGGTTGCATACGTTCTGTGATCGTGCACCCTGCTCCACCCTCCTGTTCACCTACGTCTCTCAAGACATCACCGCGGGCGGGGGGCGGCTCGCCGTGGATCCGGTGATCATCGTCGGAGCGGGGCCCGTCGGGCTCACGCTCGCCCTGGCGCTGGCGCGTCAGGAGGTGCCGTGCGTCGTCCTCGACGAAGGCCCGGGGAAGGACGAACCTCGCGCGGCGCGCACCGTCGTCCTGCGCGAGGACACCGCCGCCTTGATGGAACGGCTGACCGGTGTGCCCCTCGGCCGAGCCGGCGCGCACTGGGCCGGATGGCGGTCCATGCGGCGCAAGCAGGTGATGCGCGAGGTCGTTTTCGACGGCACCGAGCCCGCCCCCCTGCACATCGCGCAGCACGTGCTGACCGGCGCCCTGCGCGCGGCCCTCACGGGCGAACGGCTCGTCAAGGTCGCGGTGGACAGTCGCCTCGACGGCCTCGAACAGGAGCGCTCGGGCGTGACGGCCCACACCCGCGGCCCCGGGGGCACGTGGTGGCGCGGCAGTTACCTGGTCGGCTGCGACGGCCCCCGCTCGACCGTCCGCAAGATCCAGGACATCCGCTTCCCGGGCCGTACGGCGGTGGAACGTCACGCCGTCGCCGCGCTCCGTACGGAACTGCCCTGGCACGACGAGGCGTTGCTGCACCGCCTGCCGCCCTGGCGCACGTCCGGCCCCTCGGCCGGTGAGGTCACCGCGCGCCCGCTGCCGGACGGCGTCTGGCGTCTGGACTGGCTCCTGCCGGCCGGCAAGGACCTGGTCACCCCCGAACTGCTGCTCACCCGCATCCGGGAAACCCTGGCCGGCTGGGCGGGCGGCACGACCCCGCCGTACGAGCTGCTGGACACCGGTGTCCACACCGTCCACCACCGGCTGGCCCGCCGCTGGCGCGCCGACCGGGTGTTCCTCGCCGGGGACGCGGCCCATCTGCTCGGCGCGCTGGGCACGCACGGGCTGGACGAGGGCCTGCGGGACGCCGACAACCTCGCCTGGAAACTCGCTGTGGCCTGGCACCACGGGCCGCACGAGGCGCTCCTCGACAGCTACCAGACGGAACGCCGGGCGGTCGTCGCCGCCCGGCTCCGCGCCGCCGACCAGGCACTGCCGGTGCTGCGCGGCGGTGGAGGGTTGCGCGCCGTTGTGCCCGGCTCCTCCCGGGGGCACGACGCGCTCCTCACCGAGGGCCACCTGGGGCAGGGCCAGCTCGGCGCGCCGGGGGCGTACGCCGACTCGCCGCTCGCGCCCTCGCGGCTCGAGGGGGAGGTCCCGGTCGACACACCTCCCGGAGCACCGGTCACCGACGTACGGGTCACCGCGGAGGACGGCACCTTCGTACGGCTGCGGGACCGGCTCGGCCGCGGTGCGCTGCTCGTGGTGCTGATCGCGCCAGGAACGGGGGTGTGGGAGCGCAGGCACTGGGTCAGCGCGGGCATCATGCCGCAGCTGGCGGCGGCGGTCGCCGCGTTGCCGCACCCCGCCGAGCTGCTCGTCGCGGAGAGCTATCCGGGCGCGGCCGCGCACACCGTGCTGCTGGTACGTCCCGACGGGCACCTCGTCACCGCGCTGGGCGGAGTGCGCCCGGCGGATCTGTACGCGGCAGCGGAGGCGACGGTGGGCGGTCCGGTGAAGGCGCAGGCGGAGGCAGGTGCTTCGGCGGGATCACGCTGACGCCCGCAGAGGTGATGTGCTGACTGTCACGCTGCGTCCGCATGGTGACAGTGAGTTGACCCGTCCGGTCGGCCGTGGTGTACTCCGGTGCGTGACCGACACCTGTGTGCGCCTGTGGCGGAGGGTCCATATGGACCTTCTCCGCTATGCGGGCTGCGTGTGTCGCCCGTCCTGCTGATTTCGCATTCCTCTTTCCTGTGCGCGCGCCGCGCTCTGTCCGCCGGCCGCCGCGCCTCACTCGCGAACTCTCTTCAGGACCTTCAGGACGGCACCCGTGTCTGTACCCCCTTCATCCCCTTCTGCGCTCCCCTCTGTCTCCGCCGGTCCGGCTCCCACGCAGGCCGACCTCTATGACTTCGTCCGGCGCACCGCCGCCGACACCGAGCTGATCGACTCCCTGCCGCTCGATCCGGAAGGCCGCACATGGGTGCGGCTGGACGGACCCGGCGGCAGCGAGGCCTGGCTGATCGGCTGGCCGCCCGGCACGGGCACCGGCTGGCACGACCACGCCGACTCGGTCGGCGCCTTCCTGACCGCTTCCGGCGAGCTCAAGGAGAACTCGCTCGCCGCCCAGCTGCCCGCGGACGGCTGGAAGACCCTGGAACTCACCGAGGACGTGGACCGGGAACGCCGGCTGCGGGCCGGCCAGGGCCGCGCTTTCGGCCGGCACCACGTCCACGAGGTGCTCAACGAGTCTCCCGACCGGCACGCGATCTCCGTCCACGCCTACTACCCGCCCCTGCCGCAGATCCGCCGCTACAGCCGCAGCGGCCCGGTCCTGCGACTCGAGCAGGTCGAACGGCCGGAGGACTGGCAGTGAGCGCCGCACCCGGGCCGACGGGCCACGGCAGCCAACCACCGCTCGGCGTCGACGAGTTGCTGGAACGCGTCCGGGCGTCCTACGAGCGGATCGAACCGCAGGAGGCCTACGACGCCGCCCGGGCCGGCGACGCGCTCCTGGTCGACATCCGCTACGCCGCCCTGCGCGACCGGGACGGCCTCATCCCCGGCGCCGTGGTCGTCGAGCGCAATGAACTGGAATGGCGCCTGGACCCCCAGGGCAGCCACCGCATCCCCGAGGCCACCAGCCACGCCCTGCGCATCGTCGTCATCTGCAACGAGGGCTACGCCTCCAGTCTGGCGGCCCGGTCCTTGCACCACCTGGGCCTGCACCGCGCCACGGACCTGGCCGGAGGGTTCCAGGCCTGGCGGAGGGCCGGGTTGCCGGTGGTGTGAGAGCGAGGGCTGCTAGGGGAGGTAGCGGCGGAATCCCTCTGCGAGTGCTCGGAAACCGCATGCCTTGTAGAAGGTGTGGACGTACTCGTCGTCCGCTGCCAGGAGTTGAACCTTGTAGCGGCCCTCCGACTCACCCAGCCGCACAGCAGCCTCCATCAGCTGACGGCCGACACCGCGCCGCTGGAAGGAGCCGGCCACCACGACGTTCTCCACGAACAGGATCGCCCTGCCTCCGCGTGTGAGGTTGGGCAGGACGATGCAGTCCGCCGTTCCGGCCAGGGTGCCGGCGGCTGCAGCAACCAGGATCGTGCGTCCCTGCTGCCTTGATATGGCTGCCCAGATGGCATCTGCGGAGGACTGGGGCAATGGTGCGTCGTCCGGGTTCAACTCGCTGTACAGAGCGAGCAGCGCCGACACGTCCGCTTCATCCGCCGGCCGCACATTGATCTTCATGAGGGCGAGCCTAGGAGACGCACTGGCGGTCGGCCGCCTCTGATTCCCGGGCCGCTGAGTTCTGGGGCCGGGACTCAACCTGTCAGCGACATGGACCTCAGGGCAGAGATACATCCCTCAGATCGGCTACGTCCATCACATCAGTAGGACACCCCTCAGAACCCCTCGTCTCCGAGGAACTCCGTGTCCTCCCCCTCTTCCTCCAAGGCCTGCCGGACCACTCGCAGGGCCATGCCCTCGGAGTAGCCCTTGCGGGCGAGCATGCCCGCGAGGCGGCGGAGGCGCTTGTCGCGGTCGAGCCCGCGCGTGGAGCGGAGCTTGCGGGCGACGAGCTCGCGCGCGGTCTCCTCTTCCTGCTCGGAGTCGAGCTGCGAGACGGCCTCGTCGATCAGCGCGGAGTCGACGCCCTTGGTGCGCAGTTCCCGGGCGAGCGCACGCCGCGCGAGGCCCCTGCCATGGTGGCGGGACTCCACCCAGGCGTCCGCGAAGGCACTGTCGTTGACGAGGCCGACCTCTTCGAACCGTGAGAGCACCTCCTCGGCGGCGTCGTCGGGGATCTGCCGCTTGCGCAGGGCGTCGGCGAGTTGCTTTCGGGTCCGTGGGGTCCCGGTGAGCAGGCGCAGGCAGATCGCCCGAGCCCGCTCGACCGGGTCCCCCGAAGGTGCCTCATGCTCGGCCCTCGACGAGGAGAGGGCACCTCCGTCCTCGGGGCCGGCCGCCGTCTCACCGAAGCCTCGCCGACGACGACCGCGCCTGCCGCCCGGCCCGCCGCCACGCGGCCCGCCTCCGGGTTGGCCGCTCCCGTGCGGTCCGGAGTCGCCCCCGTCTCCGTACAGCCGGTCGCCCTCGTGCGGGGTGTGTCCCGGGTCGTCCGCCTCGTCCACGGCTGAGCCCGTGTCGCCTCCGGTGCCCCTCCCCCGTGGGGCACCGGAGGCGGCGTACTCGTACTCCGCCCAGTCGGTTCGCCGTGTCACGGGTCAGCTCTTGGCTGCGGCGGCCTTGGACTTGGCGGTCTTGGCCGGTGCCGGGACGGCGGGCGTCGCGTCGGCCGGTGCGGAGGCCGCGGCGTCCGCGCCCGGCTCGGAGGCCGGCTCCTCGGGGCGCACGCCGACGCCCAGCTTCTCCTTGATCTTCTTCTCGATCTCGTTGGCCAGGTCGGGGTTGTCCTTCAGGAAGTTGCGCGCGTTCTCCTTGCCCTGGCCGAGCTGGTCGCCCTCGTACGTGTACCAGGCGCCGGCCTTGCGGACGAAGCCGTGCTCCACGCCCATGTCGATCAGACCGCCCTCGCGGCTGATGCCCTGGCCGTAGAGGATGTCGAACTCGGCCTGCTTGAAGGGCGGCGCGACCTTGTTCTTGACGACCTTGCAGCGGGTACGGTTACCGACCGCCTCCGTGCCGTCCTTCAGGGTCTCGATGCGGCGGATGTCGATGCGCACCGAGGCGTAGAACTTCAGCGCCCGGCCACCGGTCGTGGTCTCCGGCGAGCCGAACATCACGCCGATCTTCTCGCGGAGCTGGTTGATGAAGATCGCGGTGGTCTTGGACTGGTTGAGTGCGCTGGTGATCTTCCGCAGGGCCTGGCTCATCAGACGGGCCTGCAGACCGACGTGACTGTCGCCCATCTCGCCCTCGATCTCCGCGCGCGGGACGAGCGCGGCGACGGAGTCGATGACGATGAGGTCGAGGGCGCCGGAGCGGACCAGCATGTCCACGATCTCCAGGGCCTGCTCGCCGTTGTCCGGCTGGGAGAGGATGAGGTTGTCGATGTCGACGCCGAGCTTCTTCGCGTACTCGGGGTCGAGTGCGTGCTCCGCGTCGACGAAGGCGACCTGGCCTCCGGCCTTCTGTGCGTTCGCCACCGCGTGCAGGGTCAGGGTGGTCTTACCGGAGGACTCCGGCCCGTAGATCTCGACGACACGGCCGCGGGGCAGGCCGCCCACGCCCAGGGCCACGTCCAGGGCGGTGGATCCGGTCGAGATGACCTCGATGGGCTCCTGGGTCCGGTCGCCCATGCGCATGACCGCGCCCTTGCCGAATTGCCGTTCAATCTGTGCGAGCGCGGCATCCAGGGCCTTCTCGCGGTCGGTTCCTGCCATGGGTTCCACCCGATTTGCTTGAGTCGATCGCTTCACGTCAAAGACGCTAACGCCTGCCACTGACAACGCGCCCCGACGCACGTCCGGCCTGTGGATAACTCGGGCATTTCTCTACCCAAAGTACGTCGAAATGCCCTTCGTTGAAGCCCCGCCGGTACCTCCATGAGAATGGATGTTCGATTTCAGTGTCAAGCGCACCACGCGGCACATCCGGAACCGGGCCGGGCTGCCGCTCGGTCACCGGCGAAGCGACCGAATCGCCGGTACGAGACCAGATCACCGGCACGAGATCCGATCGCGGGCGATGAGATCGGCTCGGGGGCGACGGGGTCAGGAGGAGTTCTGCCCGGGCCCCCGGTTCTCATGCCGCTCGGGCTCGCGGCGTCGCTCCCACAGTCCCTTCGCCCGCGCGAGCAGGCCCGGTCCCTCGCCCCGTCGCCGGTGGCCGTGCACCCGGGGGTCGTCCGTGACGTCGTAGCGCTTCACGTACGCCCCGAGGAAGGCCTGGAGCGTGGCGATGGCGGGGATGGCGATCAGCGCGCCGACGGCGCCGAGGAGGGCGGTGCCGGCGATGACCGAACCGAAGGCGACGGCGGGGTGGATGTCGACGGTCTTGGAGGTCAGCTTGGGTTGCAGCACGTAGTTCTCGAACTGCTGGTAGATCACGACGAAGATCAGTACCCACAGCGCGTACCAGGGGTCGACCGTGAAGGCGATCAGCATCGGCAGGGCGCCCGCCAGGTAGGTGCCGATGGTGGGGATGAACTGCGACACCAGCCCCACCCACACGGCGAGCACGGGCGCGTAGGGCACGTCCAGGGCCTGGAGCAGGACGAAGTGCGCCACGCCGGAGATCAACGCCATCAGGCCGCGGGAGTAGATGTAACCGCCGGTCTTGTTCACGGCGATCTCCCATGCGCGCAGCGCCTCCGCCTGGCGGGCGGGCGGCAGGACCGAGCAGATCGCACGGCGCAGTCGCGGGCCGTCCGCGGCGAAGTAGAACGAGAACAGGGCGATGGTGAGCAGCTGGAAGAGGCCGCCGATGACCTGGGCGGACACGTCCAGGACGCCTGTGGCGCTGTTCTGGACGTAGTTGCGCAGCCAGTCGGAGCGGAGCAGGCCCTCCTGGATGTCGACGCGCTTCAGGTCGGTCTTGAAGTGCGTGTTGATCCAGTTGATGACGGAGTCGAGGTACTCGGGGAAGCCCTCGATCAGCTTGATGATCTGGTCCGCGAGGACGGAACCGAGCAGGGTGACGAAGCCTGCCGACACGATCATCACGCCGATGAAGACGATGAACGTGGCGAGACCCCTGCGCATGCCGCGGGAGGCCATCCAGCTCACGGCGGGCTCTATGGCGAGCGCCAGGAAGAACGCGATGAGGATGTTGACCAGCAGACTGGTGAGCTGGTGGAAGGCCCAGCTGCCCAGCTGGAACGCCGCGACGAGGGCGAGCGCGAGCACCATGGCGCGGGGCAGCCAGCGCGGCATACGGCCGTTCGCCCCGGCCCCGGCCGACGGGGGCGGGGCAGGCGGCATCGGGCCGGAAGCGGAGGACTGCTGGGCTGCCTGCCCGGTCTCGTCAGTGGGTGCCACGGTCCAAGTCTCGCCCACGCCACCGACAGCCGTCTGCCCGGCTGCGATCTTCGTGACCGGTCAGCGACATCGCCGACCGGCAGCCCGGTCCGGCCGCTGGTCGGCAAGGCCAACGGGCCCCGCACCCGGGCTCACGCCCACCCCTGCGATGGCCCCTGGGGTCAGCTCCCACCGGCGACCGTCAGCGCCTCTCCCGAGGCACGTCCATCACCGAGCAGACCACCTGCCAGACCTCCTTGGCGTCCCAGCCGGCGGCAAGCGCCTCGTGCACCGTGCGCCCACCGAGTTGGGACATCACGTGATCGCGCGCGAAGGTTTCGGCGTAACCAGGACCGAAGTGCTCCGCCATCCGCTGCCAGAAGACCGTCAACCGCATGACTCCAGTATCCCGCCCCTGGGGGTGGGCCTTGGCCGGGACCGCCTGCCGGTGCCGCTTCGCGCCCTACGGTCTGACCCATGGCCGAAACAGGAGCTACCGAACTTCCCCCGACGCCCGCGCCGCACAGCCCCCTCGCGCGCGCGGAGCGTTTCGTCTGGCTCACCGCGCGCGTGCTCGAGCAGCGCCGCTTCGCCCACCACTTCCGGGGTGCCGCCGCCGATCCCGTGGAGACCGCCCTGGACGCCTACCGCAACGAGGACGGCGGGTACGGTCACGCGCTGGAGCCCGATCTGCGCGGCCCGGTCAGCCAGCCGCTGCACACCGCGCACGCGCTGGCCGTACTCGACACCGTCGGACGCTGCGCCGGACAGCGGGTGGAGCGGATGTGCCGTTACCTGACGTCCGTCTCCACCGCGGACGGCGCCCTCCCGGCGATCCACCCCAGCCAGCGCGACTACCCCACGGCCCCCTTCGTGACGGTCGTGGACGACCCGCCCAGCGCCCTGTTGGCCACCGGGCCGGTGGTGGGCCTGCTGCACCGCAACGAGGTCTGGCACGCCTGGCTGTTCAGGGCCACGGACTTCTGCTGGCAGGCGGTCGAGTCCCTGGAGATGTCGCATCCGTACGAGGTCGAAGCCGCCGTGGCCTTCCTGGACTCCGCCCCGGACCGCCCGCGCGCGGAGGCGGCCGCCGGCCGGCTCGGCCGCCTGGTCCGGGCACACCGCCTCGCGGCCCTGGACCCCGACGACCTGGACGCCTACCCGGTATCTCCTGGCTACGCCCCGGGTGAGCACCACTTCCCGTACGACTTCGCGCGGACACCGCGCTCCCTCGCGCGCGCGTGGTTCACGGACGACGAGATGGCCCGGTCCCTGGACCACCTCGCGGCACAGCAACAGGAGGACGGCGGCTGGCCCGTCCGGTGGCGCCGCTGGGCCCCCGCCCCCGCGCTGGAGGCACGTCCGCTCGTGACGATCGAGGCCCTGCGCGTGCTCAGCGCGTACGGCAGGGCCGTCGACTGATCATCCCGCTCCCACTGCCCGCGTCGCCGCGGTCACCAGGACGGCCGCGGCGACGACGAGGAGGAACGGGGCACGCAGGAGCAACGCCACGGCAGCGGCGGCGAGGCCGGCGGCTCGCGCGTCCAGCACCAGCGTCTGCCCGTCGGCGAAGGTCTGCTGGGCGGTGAGGGCCGCCAGCAACGCGACGGGCAGCAGGGCGGCGAGACGCTTGACGAGGGGCCGTTCCAAGGTCTCCGCGGGCACGAGGAGGCCGGCCAGCTTGACGGCGTAGCACCCGAGGAAGGTCACCCCGATCGCGATCCAGACGTTCACCGCGCGTCCCCCTGCCCCTTGCGTCGGCCGTCCGCCCACAGCACGACCGGCGCCGCCAGCGCGGCCAGCAGCACCGGCACACCGGCGGGCAGCACCGGCAGCAGTCCGAGCCCCAGCAGCACGGCGAGCCCGGCGACGGCCCGCTCGGTGCCGGACTTCAGCATCGGCGCGAGCAGCGCCAGGAACACCGCCGGCCCGGCGGCGTCCAGGCCCCACGCGTCGGTGTCCCCGATGGCCTCCGCGCCCAGGGCGCCGAGCAGCGTGGTGAGGTTCCACAGGGCGTAGAGGGTCAGCCCGGTCACGACGAACCCGAGCCGTCCCGCGCGCCGGGTGGGCTGGGCGAGCGCGACGGCCGTCGTCTCGTCGATCACCCACTGGGCGGCGAACGGCCGCACCGCGCGCGGGAGGGCCAGCAGCTGCGACAGACGCAGGCCGTAGAAGGCGTTGCGCACGCCCAGGAAGAAGGCGCCGGCGGCCGCCGTGAAGGGGCTGCCCCCGGCTGCGAGGGCCCCCACGAGGGCGAACTGGGACGCCCCGGTGAAGACCAGAAGACTGAGCGCGCACGTCTGGAGCAGCGTGAGTCCGCCACCGGCCGACGTCACTCCGAAGGCGAAGCCGGACAGCCCGACGGCCACGCCGACCCCGAGGGCGTCGCGTACGACCGCCCGGTCCGTCTTCCCACCGATGTCTGCGTCTTCGAGAACTGTCCGATCTGCCACGCCCCGGACGCTACGGGCAGCGGCACCGGAGGTCTTGTACGTTCTTGCGCTCCCTCTGGTACGCCCCCGGAGGCACGCCGACCATCCGGCTGAAGTGCCGGTTGAGGTGCGGCTGGTCGGTGAACCCGACGGCCACGGCCACCTCGGAGGGCGTCGTACCCGCGTCCAGCAGCCGCCGGGCCCGTCGTACCCGCGCGTCCGTGAGCCAGGCGTGCGGTGGCATCCCGTAGGTGTCCCGGAAGGCCCGGAGCAGGGCGAAGGGGCTGGTCCCCAGACCGGCCGCCAGCCTCTCCAGGGTCGGCGGGCGCGCCATCCGCTCCTCCAGCACGTCACGCGCGCGTGCCGCGATGCGGGCGCCCGCCGTGCGGACCTCCCGCGGCGGCATGGGCCCGCCGTTCAGCCGCAGCAGCCGGGTCACGGCGGTCCGCAGCAGGGTGTCCGCGGCCAGGGCGTTGCCCTCGTCGGCGGCCCGCAGCACCTGGTGCACCAGCCTCGCGGCGTAGGGGTCGTCGACCACCGGACTGACGAACGCCGGTGTTCCGCGCAGCCCGGTCGTCTCGGCCGCGATCTCGGCCACGACGTCGGCCGGCGGGTACACGGCGCCGTACCGCCACCCTTCGGGCACCCCGGCCCGCCCGGTGTGCGGCGTATCGGGATTCACCAGTGCGAGAGCCCCCGCTCCCGCGTACTGGTCGCCTCCGGGATGGTGGAACACCTCGACCCCGTCGGCGATGGCGGCGATCACGAAGTTCTCGTGCGTGTGCCGGACGAACGTCTTGCGCACGTAGCGGGCCCGCAGCAGATCGACCCCGGGCAGCTCGTCGTACTGCCAGTGCCGTGCGCGCTCGTTCATATGACCATTGTCCCCGGCCGCGGACAATCACCCGGCGCACCCCGACAGCCCGGCGCACCCCGGAAACCCGGCCCACCCCGGGAGGCCTGGCTACCCCGGGAAGCCTGGCTACCCCCGGAAAGCCGGCTCACCCTCGGCAGTAGGCCACGGCCCGCACCCCGGGAGCCTGCCGACGGCCTCCCCAGGGGCGAGACCGCAGGCAGCGGGGGCGGTGAGGCCCCGTTGTCAGTGCCGAGGTGCACGATGGACGCATGCCCAGCAATGCGCACCGGCCCCTGGACGGCTTCTCCCCCGCGACCCGCGCCTGGTTCACGGGTGCCTTCTCCGCGCCCACCACGGCCCAGGCCGGTGCGTGGCAGGCCATCCGTGAGGGTTCGGACGTGCTGGTCGTCGCCCCCACCGGCTCCGGAAAGACCCTGGCGGCCTTCCTGGCCGCTCTGGACCAGCTGGCCTCGACGCCTCCCACCGCCGACCCGAAGAAGCGCTGCCGCGTCCTGTACGTCTCCCCGCTGAAGGCCTTGGCGGTGGACGTCGAGCGCAACCTGCGCAGCCCGTTGACCGGGATCCGTCATGAGTCCGTGCGTCTCGGCCTGCCCGAGCCCGAGGTCAAGGTGGGCATCCGATCGGGCGACACCCCCGCCGCCGAGCGCCGTGCCCTGTCGACCCGCCCGCCGGACATCCTGATCACGACGCCGGAATCGCTGTTCCTGATGCTGACGTCCGCCACGCGTGACGCGCTGGCGGGCGTGGAGACCGTGATCCTCGACGAGGTGCACGCGGTCGCCGGCACCAAGCGTGGCGCCCACCTCGCGCTCTCGCTGGAGCGGCTGGACGACCTTCTTCCGAAGCCCGCCCGCCGCATCGGCCTGTCCGCGACGGTCCGCCCGGTGGACGAGGTGGCCCGTTTCCTGTCGCCCCGCCGCAAGGTGGAGATCGTCCAGCCGGAGTCGGGCAAGGAGTTCGACCTGTCCGTGGTCGTCCCGGTGGAGGATCTGGGTGAGCTGGGCGGTTCCCCGGTCGCCGACGGTCAGGAGGGCGCCGAGCGCCCGTCCATCTGGCCGCACGTGGAGGAGCGGATCGCCGACCTCGTCCAGTCGCACCGCTCCACGATCGTCTTCGCGAACTCCCGCCGCCTGGCGGAGCGCCTCTGCAACCGCCTGAACGAGATCGCGTACGAACGGGCCACGGGCGAGCCCCTCGACGAGCATCACTCCCCCGCCGAGCTCATGGGCGGCTCGGGGGCGGCCCAGGGTGCCCCCCAGGTCATCGCCCGCGCCCACCACGGCTCGGTGTCCAAGGAACAGCGCGCCCTGGTCGAGGAGGACCTCAAGGCGGGCCGCCTGCCCGCTGTCGTGGCCACGTCCAGTCTGGAACTGGGTATCGACATGGGCGCGGTGGACCTGGTCGTGCAGGTGGAGTCGCCACCCTCCGTCGCCTCCGGACTGCAACGGGTCGGCCGGGCCGGGCACCAGGTGGGCGCGGTCTCCACCGGCGTGGTGTTCCCGAAGTACCGGGGCGACCTGGTGCAGGCGGCGGTGGTCACCGAGCGCATGCGCACCGGCTCGATCGAGTCCCTCAAGGTGCCGGCCAACCCGCTGGACGTCCTGGCCCAGCAGGTCGTCGCCATGACGGCCCTGGACACCTGGCAGTTCGACGATCTCCTCGCCGCGGTCCGCCGGGCCGCTCCCTTCGCCTCGCTTCCCGAGTCGGCCTTCACGGCGGTCCTCGACATGCTGGCGGGCCGCTATCCGTCCGACGCGTTCGCGGAGCTGCGTCCGCGCGTGGTGTGGGACCGGGTCACCGGCGAGATCACCGGCCGCCCGGGCGCGCAGCGGCTCGCCGTCACCTCGGGCGGCACGATCCCCGACCGCGGTCTCTTCGGCGTCTTCCTCGCGGGCGCCGATCCCAAGAAGGGCGGCGGCCGGGTCGGCGAGCTCGACGAGGAGATGGTCTACGAGTCCCGCGTCGGCGACGTCTTCACCCTCGGGACCAGCTCCTGGCGCATCGAGGACATCACCCGCGACCGTGTCCTGGTCTCCCCTGCCCCGGGGGTGCCGGGCCGGCTGCCCTTCTGGAAGGGCGACCAGCTGGGCCGTCCGCTGGAACTGGGCCGGGCGGTGGGCGCGTTCCTGCGCGAGGTCGGCTCTCTGCCCGAGGACGACGCCCGCCTGCGTCTCCTCGCCGCCGGGCTGGACGCGTGGGCGGCGGACAACGTGCTGTCGTACCTGCGCGAGCAGCGCGAGGCATGCGGTCACGTCCCGGACGACCGGACGATCGTCGTGGAGCGCTTCCGCGACGAGCTCGGCGACTGGCGCGTGGTCGTGCACTCCCCCTTCGGCGCCCAGGTGCACGCGCCCTGGGCGCTGGCGCTGGGCGCCAAGCTGTCCGAGCGGTACGGCATGGACGCGCAGGTCATGCACGCCGACGACGGCATCGTGCTGCGGCTGCCGGACGCGGACCTGATGGGACTGGACCTGCTGGACCAGGGGCCGGTGACGACGGGCCGGGAGTACGACGCCGAGCAGGCCCCCGTGGGCGCCGCCGACGTCGTCTTCGACAAGGGGGAGGTCGACCAGGTCGTCACCGACCAGGTGGGCAGCTCGGCCCTGTTCGCCTCCCGTTTCCGCGAGTGCGCCGCCCGTGCGCTGCTGCTGCCGCGCCGCAACCCGGGCAAGCGCACCCCGCTGTGGCAGCAGCGGCAGCGCGCCTCGCAGCTGCTGCAGGTGGCGAGCGAGTTCGGCTCCTTCCCGATCGTTCTGGAGGCGGTCCGCGAGTGCCTCCAGGACGTCTTCGACGTGCCCGGTCTCGTCGAGCTGATGGGCGATCTGGAGTCCCGCAAGGTGCGCCTCGTCGAGGTCACCACCGCGGAACCGTCGCCCTTCGCGCGCTCCCTGCTCTTCGGCTACGTCGCCCAGTTCCTGTACGAGGGTGACTCCCCGCTGGCCGAGCGCCGCGCCGCCGCCCTGTCCCTGGACTCGCGGCTGCTGGCCGAGCTGCTGGGCCAGGCGGAGCTGCGCGAACTGCTCGACGCGGAGGTGCTGACCGAGCTGGAGCGGGAGCTCCAGTGGCTCACGGAGGACCGCCGTGTCAAGGACGCCGAAGGGGTCGCGGACCTGCTGCGCGTGCTCGGCCCGCTCACGGACGCGGAGCTCGCCGAGCGGGGCGCCGAGCCGCAGTGGGCGCAGGAACTCGCCGGTGCCCGCCGTGCCATCCGGGTGCGTGTCGCGGGAGCGGACCACTGGGCGGCGATCGAGGACGCGGGCCGCCTGCGCGACGCGCTGGGTACGGCTCTGCCGGTCGGCGTCCCGGAAGCCTTCACCGAGCCCGTCAAGGATCCGCTCGGCGACCTCCTCGCGCGCTACGCCCGCACCCACGGCCCGTTCACCTCGGCCACGGCCGCCGCGCGCTTCGGACTGGGCGTAGCCGTCACCGAGGGCGCCCTCCAGCGGCTCGCCGCGGCGGGCCGGGTCGTCCAGGGCGAGTTCCACCCGGCCGGGATCGGCCAGGAGTGGTGCGACGCCGCCGTGCTACGCCGACTCCGCCGCCGCTCCCTGGCCGCCCTGCGGCACGAACTGGAGCCGGTGCCGCCGGCCGCGCTCGCCCAGTTCCTCCCCCAGTGGCAGCACATCGGCAAGGGCCACTCCCTGCGCGGCATCGACGGGCTGGTCCGGGCCATCGAGCAGCTCCAGGGCGCGTCCGTGCCGGCCTCCGCGCTGGAGAAGCTGGTGCTGCCCTCCCGGGTCGTGAACTACACCCCGGCCATGCTGGACGAGCTGACCGCCGCCGGAGAGGTGGTCTGGGCCGGGGCGGGCTCCCTCCCCGGCAAGGACGGCTGGGTCTCCCTGTACCTGGCGGACGCGGCCCCCCTGCTCCTGCCTCCCCCGCACCCCCTGGAGCTGACCGCCCTGCACCAGTCCGTGCTGGACACCCTCTCCGGCGGCTACGGCCTGTTCTTCCGCCAGATCGCCGACCAGGTCCGCGCCACCACGCATCCCGAGGCGGGGGATCCGCAACTGGCCGACGCTCTCTGGGACCTGGCCTGGTCCGGCCGTCTGACGAACGACACGCTCACCCCGATGCGCTCCCTGCTCGGCTCGGGCCGCACCGCCGGCTCCACGGCCCACCGCGCCAAGCGCTCCGTCCCGCGCGGCCGCTACGGCTCCCTGACGGCCGCGGCCCGCTCCTCGTCCCGCTCCGGCCCGCCGACGGTCGCCGGCCGCTGGTCGTTGCTCCCGGCCCACGAACCCGACCCCACGGTGCGGGCCCACGCGCTCGCCCGTACCCTCCTCGACCGGCACGGCGTGGTCACCAGGGGCGCGGTCTCGGCGGAGGGTGTGGAGGGCGGCTTCTCGGCGACGTACCGCGTCCTGTCCGTCTTCGAGGAGAGCGGCCAGGCCCGCCGCGGCTATGTGGTGGAGGGCCTGGGCGCCGCGCAGTTCGCGATGGACGGCGCGGTGGACCGCCTGCGCGCGGTGTCCAACGCCCGCGACCGCGGAGAGGACCTGCCCGGCCTGCCTCCCGGCTCCGCCCCCGACCCGTTTCCCGCCCATGACTTCCCCGCCCATGACTTCGCCGGCCCGGACGACGACGCCGCCCCCTCCCACGGGCACATCGACGGCCCCGGCCCCGGCCCCGACGGTTTTCCCGGCCTGGACCCCTCCTACGAGCCCCCAAGGCCGTCCCCGGGTGAGTGGGTGTCGCCCCGTGACCACCCCCCACAGCCCGCGCCGGCCTGGCAGAACGGTGGCCGCGCAGCGTACGACCGGGGGTTCCCGGGCCGTCGTACCCGCCCCGACAGAGCCTCCCGGGCCGTCGTGCTCGCGGCCGCCGACCCGGCGAACGCGTACGGCGCCGCGCTGACCTGGCCCGAGCCTCCGACCGGCGCGGGGCACAAGCCGGGTCGCAAAGCGGGCTCCCTGGTGGTCCTGGTCGACGGCGAGCTGACGCTCTACATGGAGCGCGGCGGCAAAACCCTGCTGGCCTGGCCCACGGACCCGGACGGCGATCCCGCCGACGACCCCCGGCTGCACAGCGCCGCCGAAGCCCTCGCCGCTGCAGCCCGCGCGGGTTCGCTCGGCACGGTGACGGTGGAGCGCGTCAACGGCGCCCAGGCCCTGACCTCCCCCATCGGCAGCCTCCTGGAAGGAGCGGGCTTCATCGCGACGCCCCGAGGGCTGCGCCTGCGCGCGTGACGGCCGGCCGCCCGCAGCCGTACCGGCCCGGCGTGCGGCCTTCGTGTCACCCTTGACCCATGCCCGAAGGTGACACGGTCTGGCAGGCCGCGAAACGGTTGGACGACGCCCTCGCGGGCAAGGTCCTGACCCGCAGCGACCTGAGGGTGCCCCGCTTCGCCACCGCCGATCTCACGGGCCGTGCCGTCCTCGACGTCACTGCGTGCGGCAAACACCTCCTCACCCGCATCGAGGGCGGCCTCACCCTCCACTCGCACCTGCGGATGGACGGCTCCTGGAAGGTGTACGGGCACGGCCAGCGCTGGAGCGGCGGCCCCGGCCACCAGATCCGCGCGATCCTCGGCAACACCGACCGCACGGCCGTCGGCTACCGCATCCCCGTGCTGGAGCTTCTGCGCACGGCCGACGAGCAGCACGCGGTCGGTCATCTCGGCCCCGACCTCCTGGGCCCGGACTGGGACCCCGACCGGGCCCTGGCCAACGTCCTGAAGGACCCCGCCCGGGAACTCGGCGAGGCCCTGCTCGACCAGCGCAACCTCGCCGGCATCGGCAATGTCTACAAGAGCGAACTCTGCTTCCTGCTCGGCGTCACCCCCTGGCTCCCGGCCGGTGACCTGCCCCCGGACCGCGCCGCGAAGCTGCCCGCCCTCGCCAAGAGGTTGCTGGAGGCCAACCGCGACCGCCCGATCCGCAGCACGACGGGCCGCCGCGGCCAGGACCTCTTCGTCTACGGCCGCGCTCCGCGCCCCTGCCTCCGCTGCCGCACCTCGATCCGCGTCGCCGACCAGGGCGACGGCTCCCGCGAACGCCCCACCTACTGGTGTCCCACCTGCCAGCCGGGTCCCGCCCCGGCCCCGACCCGGCGCGGCCGCACCAATTGACGACCCGTCAGAAAACCTCGTACGGTCCCCTGTATGCCCGTCACGGCGTACGACCTCACCGGCCGCACGGTGTTCGTCACCGGCGCGGCGAGCGGCATCGGCCGCGCTTGTGCTCTCCTGTTCGCCGAGGCGGGCGCGACGGTGCACTGCGCCGACCGTGACACCGAGGGCTTGCACGAGACGGCGGTCCTGATCGGGGACAGCGGCGGCACCGCCCACACCCACACGCTCGACGTCACCGACCGGCACCGGCTGAAACAGGCCCTCACCTCGTGCGAGCGCATAGACGCCCTGGCCGCGGTCGCCGGGATCATGCACAGCAGCCCCGTGCTGGAGACGCGGGACGAGGACCTCGACCGGGTACTGAACGTCAACTTCAAGGGCGTCCTGTACGCCTGCCAGGAAGCGGCCCGCCTGATGATCGCCCAGGGCATCCGCGGCAGCGTCGTCACCATGGCCTCGGGCGCCGTCGACACGGGCGGCCCCGGGCTGCTCTGCTACGGCGCGGCCAAGGCGGCGGTGGTCCAGCTGACGAAGACCCTGGCCACGGAGCTGGGCCGGCACGGCATCCGCGTCAACGCCGTCGCCCCGGGCTGGATCCGCACCCCCATGACCGACCGCCAGGACAGCGCGTCCCAGGCGCACACGGAGTCCGTCATGGCGCGCATGTCACCCCTGGGCCGTGTGGGCGAACCCGAGGACATCGCCCATGCGGTTCTCCACCTGGCCTCCGACGCCTCGGCCTTCACCACGGGCCAGATCCTCCGCCCGAACGGGGGCGTGGCCATGCCGTGGTGACGGAAGCACTGCCACCACTGCCCCCGCCACCCCGAACCACCGCTCTACGCTTCCCCCGACTTCGCCCCGGCACCCCCGGCCCCCCAGACCCTCCGCAGCCGCCCGGCCCCCACCACTCCCCGCGCCTGTCGCTTGGGCACGCAATGCACGGGCAGCACGCTCAGCCCCCACCCCCCGGCCGCGACCGCCGCCTCCAGCACCCCTGCTCCGGGGACGGCCACCAGCCGGAGCACGGCCCACCACCACAGTGCCCCGAGCCCGAGCGCGACCCCGCGAGCCCCCCAGCGCCGGCTTCCCCAGCCTGCTATCCCCGCCACGGCCGCCACCTCCGGCCCGACGCTATGCCGCCGCCCCCGCACGCCGACAGGGCGCACCACAGGCACACGGGCGCGCCGCGGATCCCACGCGGGTCACGCGCGTGCGGACCACCCGCATCACACAGCCTTCCCGCGCCGCACAGACGTCCGAGCCGAGCGGTGGCACATCTCCCACCCGGCCCAGCGCCCGCTTCCGCTCGGGTCACCCGTTCTCGGCCTGGAACATCCAGTGATGCTTTTCCAGGTCCGCCGTGATCCCGATGAAGATGTCCTGGCTCACCGGATCCGGCTCCCCTGTCGTCTCGACCCGCTCCCGCATCCGCGCGATCACCGCTCCCAGCGCCTCGACCAGCGCGCCCACGGCGGTCGTGTCGTCGACCCACCCTTCCGGGGTCACCCCGATCCCGCTGCCGACCGCCACCGTCGCGGCACGCCCGTCGGGCGAGATACCGAGGGCGGCGGCGCGTTCGGCCACGGTGTCGGAGTACTTCCGCGCGGTGTCGACGACCTCGTCGAGCTGGAGATGCACGGAACGGAAGCGCGGCCCCACCACGTTCCAGTGGATCTGCTTCGCCACGAGGGCGAGATCCACGAGATCGACCAGGGCACCCTGCAGCGCCTCGGACACGGTCTTCAGGTTCGCGTCCGACAACGGGCTCTTCACGACGTACATCCGCACCTCCGAGGACTGCCCCCGCCATCCCCTCAACGATGACCGCCACACGCCACACCGGCAAATGCACACGAACAGGACACCCCGCCTGCGGGGCGGTGTCAGCCGGGCCGGGCAAGCGAAAACCCCGGGCGACGCCCCTCCGGATCTCCCGGAGAGGCCCGGCCGGGGCCTCACCATTTTCTCAGCGCCTGGTCGGGCGCCGCTCGCTTATGCCGCGTATGCGTGTAGCCTCACGCGGCGACGACGTCCACCGCTTCGGCGGGCGCCTTGATGGTCACCCGTTCCGGTGGCACACCGGTCACCGAGACGGAACCCAGCATCGAGCGAACCGGCGTGGGTACAGGCTCGCTGGGGGTGGCGGCAGCAGACTGGGCCAGCTCGGCGAGGGCAAGCTCGTCGCTCACTTCCCGCATGAGCTCGGACATCCGTACGTCCAGCGCGTCGCAGATGGCGGAGAGCAGCTCGGAGGAAGCCTCCTTCTGCCCCCGCTCCACCTCGGAGAGATAGCCGAGTGAGACTCGGGCGGACGAGGAGACTTCGCGCAGAGTACGGCCCTGGCGCTGGCGCTGCCGACGCAGCACGTCACCCAGCAGGCGACGGAGCAGAATCATCGGTGGCTCCCTCCTCGGACCGCGTAGCCGCATCCATTACGCCCCACCGTACCGCCTTGCGCCGCGGCCGTGCGGGGAGCGATGTCGTGTTCACTCAGGGCTGCAAACATCAAAACCCCCCGTTCCGTTCCGTATCCTGTGCCCGCTCATTCCCAGTCTGCTCGCTCGCAAGCTCCTTCAGGAGCAGTGCGAGTACGCTCCGTACACTCTCTCTACGAATTTCCGCGCGGCCGCCGTTCAACCGCAGAGCCTCCACTTTTCCGCCGCAGGCAGAACCGGCATCCGCCCCGGCGGGACCGTCCACGGCGACGAAGACCGTTCCGACGGGTTGCCCGTCCTGTGGCTCGGGGCCCGCGACGCCGGTGGTCGAGATGCCCCAGTCGGCGCCGAGCGCCTTGCGCACGCCGGCCGCCATCTGGGCCGCGACCTGCGCATCCACCGCTCCCCGGGCCGCCAGCAGGGCGGCGTCGACCTGGAGCAGGTCGTGCTTCAGGTCGGTGGCGTAGGCGGTCACCGAGCCCCGGAAGACCTTGGACGCCCCGGGAACCGACGTGATCTCCGCCGCAACGAGGCCACCGGTCAGCGACTCCGCGACGGCGAGCGTCCCGCCCTTCACCGTGAGTAGTCGGACCACGTCGGTGGCCGTGGAACTCACGCTTCCTTCTCCTCCAACGCGGCCTTGCGCGCGGCGATTCCCTGCCTGCGCAAGACAATGGCCTGTTTCACATAGTCGAGCCCGGTCACCACGGTCAGCACGACCGCCGCGGCCATCACCCACCACCTCAGGGTCGCCAGCCACCCCGTCAGTGCGAGCACGTACATGCCTACGGCCACGCCCTGGATGAGGGTCTTCAGCTTGCCTCCGCGGCTGGCCGGGATGACGCCGTACCGGATGACCAGAAAACGCAGCAGAGTGACCCCGAGTTCCCTGCCGAGGATGACGCCGGTCACCCACCACGGCAGGTCTCCGAGCGCGGACAGGCAGATCAGCGCCGCACCCATGATCGCCTTGTCGGCGATCGGGTCGGCGATCTTCCCGAAGTCCGTGACCAGGTTGTACGTGCGCGCCAGGTGACCGTCGAAGAGGTCCGTGATCATGGCGACCGCGAAAGCGGCCCAGGCGAGGGACCGCCATGCCGGGTCGTAGCCGCCGTCGGCGAGCATCAGGGCGACGAAGGCCGGTACGAGGACCAGCCGGAGCATGGTCAGGAGGTTGGCGATGTTCCAGACGCTGGCCTGGTTGACGGCCGCGGCAGCGATCTTCCCGCCCCGCGGGGTCTTCCCTTCGCCCTGGGCGTCGGTACCGGCCTCAGCACCGAGGACCGTCTCACCGGAACCGGAACCAGAACCGGCACCCTCGCCGGTGGTCCCACAGTCCCCGGCGTCGACAGCCCCGCCGTGCCCGCCGTCAGGAGCCCCGCCGGGTCCCGCAGCGTGCCCCGCACCGGACCCCCCGCCCTCGGCCGACCGCGCGACCGCGGCCGCGGGCGCCGTCCCCGAGGCCGCCGCAGCCGCACCGGCCGCGGCCCTCCTCGCTCCGGAGGAGCCTCCCGCCGCGGATGCCGGGACACCGGTCATCTGCCTGCCTCCTCACTCCACGCAGGCGACGCGAACGAGCCCTGAAGCGGCTCGGCCACCAGGTCGACACCTTCCGTACCGACCACCTTGGCCTCGACCATACGGCCGACACGCAGCCCCGCGCCGCTCGTGAGCAGCACCTGGCCGTCCGTCTCGGGCGCCTGGTGCTCCGCACGGCCGTACACGCCGTCCTCGTCGACGGACTCGACCAGGACCCGCACGCTCTGGCCGACGCGGTCCTCGGCCCGCTGCGAGACGAGTTCCTCGGCCAGGCGCGAGATGTGGGCCAGTCGCTCGGCCACGACGTCCTCGTCGAGCTTGTTGTCGTAGGTCGCCGCCTCGGTGCCCTCCTCGTCGGAGTAGCCGAAGACGCCGATGGCGTCCAGCCGCGCGCCGTTGAGGAAGCGCTCCAGCTCGGCGAGGTCGGCCTCGCTCTCGCCGGGGAAGCCGACGATGAAGTTGGAGCGGACACCGGCCTCGGGCGCCTTGCTGCGGATGGTGTCGAGCAGCTCGAGGAAGCGGTCGGTGTCGCCGAAGCGGCGCATCGCGCGCAGCACGCCGGGCGCGGAGTGCTGGAAGGACAGGTCGAAGTAGGGCGCGATCTTCGGGGTCGAGGTCAGCACGTCGATGAGGCCGGGCCGCATCTCGGCAGGCTGGAGGTAGCTGACGCGGACGCGCTCGATGCCGTCGACCTCGGCGAGCTCGGGCAGCAGCGACTCCAGCAGGCGGATGTCGCCGAGGTCCTTGCCGTAGGAGGTGTTGTTCTCGGAGACCAGCATGATCTCCTTCACACCCTGCTCGGCCAGCCACCGGGTCTCGTTGAGCACGTCGCTCGGGCGGCGGGAGATGAAGGAGCCGCGGAAGGACGGGATGGCGCAGAAGGAGCAGCGCCGGTCGCAGCCGGAGGCGAGCTTCACGGAGGCGACCGGGGAGCCGTCCAGGCGACGGCGCAGGGGCGCACGCGGGCCCGAGGCCGGAGCGAGGCCCTCCGGGAGGTCCGCCGGGGCCACGGCGGGCTCGGCCGGGCCGTGCCCGGGCAGGGCGACCGAGTTGGCCGACTCCTGGCGCTCCGCCGGGCTGATCGGCAGCAGCTTGCGCCGGTCACGCGGGGTGTGGGCGGCGTGGATGCCGCCGTTCAGGATCGTCTGCAGGCGGTCCGAGATGTCCGCGTAGTCGTCGAAGCCGAGCACACCGTCGGCCTCGGGGAGGGCCTCGGCTAGCTCCTTGCCGTACCGCTCGGCCATGCAGCCCACCGCCACGACGGCCTGGGTTCTGCCGTGCCCCTTGAGGTCGTTGGCCTCCAGGAGGGCGTCGACGGAGTCCTTCTTTGCGGCTTCGACGAAGCCGCAGGTGTTCACGACGGCGACGTCGGCTTCCTCAGCGTCCTCGACGAGCTGCCAGCCGTCCGCCTCCAAACGGCCTGCGAGCTCCTCCGAGTCCACCTCGTTACGGGCGCAGCCAAGGGTGACGAGTGCGACGGTACGGCGTTCAGGCATGGGCTCAAGACTACTTCGTCCCGCTGACACCCCACGTCGACGGGGTTGGCCGTTTCCCGGCCAACCCCGTACCAACCGGACCTTTCGGCCTGATCACCCGGCCTCGGGGTCGCCCTTCGTGTACGTCAGGCGTTCGACGGACCCCGGCTGGAAGTCCTCTTCGATCTTCTTGCCGTTGACGAAGAGGTCGATCGCGCCGGCGTCGCCGAGGACGAGCTGGACCTTGGAGCTGTCCTGGAAGGTCTTGGTGTCGCCCTGCTTCAGGACGCCGTCGAAGATCATCCGGCCGTTGTGGTCCTTGGCGGCGATCCAGCTGCGGCCGTCGGCGGCGGCCACGCGGACGGTGACCTTGTCCTGCGGCGCGGCGGCGATGGCGCTGTCCGACGGTTCGGGTGCGGACTCGGCGGGCTTCTTGGTCTTGGTGGTCGGCGATGCGGAGTCGCTGGGCGTGGAGCCCTCGGCCACGTTCGCCCCGCTGCCGCTGTCGTCGCCGCCCTGGAACATCGTGAAGCCGACGAAGCCGATCACGACGACGATCGCAGCGACCATGGCAGCGGTCCAGTTGGGGCCGCGCCGCTCTGGACGGATGCGTTCCGCCTCGAACAGGGGTGCTGCCGGGGTCGGTGCCGGCCGCCCGCCGTGTTCGTCGCCGTACTGGGCGAGCAGCGGCTCGGGGTCGAGGTGGACGGCCTTGGCCAGGGTCCTGATGTGCCCACGGGCGTAGACGTCCCCGCCGCAAGCGGAGAAGTCGTCCGCCTCGATGGCGTGCACGATGTTCATGCGGACCCGGGTGGCGCTACTGACGTCGTCGACGGTCAGCCCGGCAGCGATGCGAGCCTGCTGCAGGGCACGGCCGATGGAGGGGCGGGCTTCCTCGCGGTCTGCTTCGACGTGCTCGTTTTCGAACGGACGCTCGTCTTCAGGGGAGTTGCCGATGGACACGGGGGCGCCTTTCGAGCGTGTAGCCGCCTGTGCTGGAAGTTCAGTCTAGGGGGGTACCAAAAGGGTGGGGCAACCGGGCGGTGTCACTTTGTACGCCATCGGAATGGCCCGACATTCCGATGGTGGGGTCGCTGTTCGTTGCTTCCCTCAACTTGACGTACGCCGACGGGAAACGGTTGCTCGGTGATCCCTTACGGGTGAGTCACGATCCGGACCCGATTGCCGTAACGCCCCGTGCGGCGACCACCGTCTCCCGCTTCCCTACCCTTCAGACTCCCCCCGGATCAGGGCGAGCACGCCATCCAGCTCGTCAGGCTTCACAAGAACGTCACGAGCCTTCGAACCCTCACTCGGTCCGACGATGTTCCGGGACTCCATCAGGTCCATCAGCCGGCCGGCCTTGGCGAAGCCGACGCGCAGCTTGCGCTGGAGCATGGACGTCGACCCGAACTGCGTGGAGACGACCAGTTCCGCGGCCTGGCACAGCAGGTCGAGGTCGTCGCCGATGTCCTCGTCGATCTCCTTCTTCTGCTTGGTGCCCACGACGACGTCGTCCCGGAAGACGGGCGTCATCTGGTCCTTGCAGTGCCGGACGACGCCCGCGATCTCCTCCTCGGTGACGAACGCGCCCTGCATACGGGTGGGCTTGTTGGCCCCCATCGGCAGGAACAGCCCGTCGCCCTTGCCGATGAGCTTCTCGGCGCCGGGCTGGTCGAGGATGACCCGCGAGTCGGCCAGCGAGGACGTGGCGAACGCCAGGCGTGACGGCACGTTCGCCTTGATCAGGCCGGTGACGACGTCCACCGACGGCCGCTGCGTGGCGAGCACCAGGTGGATGCCGGCCGCGCGCGCGAGCTGCGTGATGCGCACGATCGCGTCCTCGACGTCGCGCGGCGCGACCATCATCAGGTCGGCGAGCTCGTCGACGATGACCAGCAGGTACGGGTACGGCTGGAGCTCGCGCTCGCTGCCTTCGGGCGGTTTGACCTTGCCCTCGCGCACGGCCTTGTTGAAGTCGTCGATGTGCCGGTAGCCGTAGGCGGCGAGGTCGTCGTAGCGCAGGTCCATCTCGCGCACGACCCACTGGAGCGCCTCGGCGGCCCGCTTGGGGTTGGTGATGATCGGCGTGATCAGGTGCGGGATGCCCTCGTACGCGGTCAGTTCGACCCGCTTGGGGTCGACCAGGATCATCCGGACGTCCTCGGGGGTCGCCCGCATCATGATCGAGGTGATCAGGCAGTTGATGCAGGACGACTTGCCGGAGCCGGTGGCGCCGGCGACCAGCATGTGCGGCATCTTCGCCAGCGAGTGCATGACGTAGCCGCCCTCGACGTCCTTGCCGAACGCGACCAGCATCGGATCGTCGTCCTCGGCGGACTCCGCCAGACGGAGTACGTCGCCGAGGTTCACCATCTCCCGGTCCGTGTTCGGGATCTCGATGCCGACCGCGGACTTGCCGGGGATCGGGCTGATGATCCGCACGTCCGGGCTGGCGACGGCGTAGGCGATGTTCTTCGTCAGGGCGGTGATCCGCTCGACCTTCACGGCGGGGCCGAGCTCGACCTCGTAGCGCGTGACCGTCGGACCGCGGGTGAAGCCGGTGACACTGGCGTCCACCTTGAACTCGGTGAAGACCGTCGTCAGCGACTCGACGATGAGGTCGTTGGCGGCACTGCGGGCCTTGCCCGGGCCGCCACGCTCCAGCAGGTCCAGCGACGGCAGCGAGTACGTGATGTCGCCGGAGAGCTGGAGCTGCTCCGCGCGCGCGGGCAGGTCGCGGGGTTCGGCGGGCGGGGTCTTGGTGAGGTCGCGCACGCCGGGCTTCGGCCGCTGCGGTTCGGGCGCGGCCTGCTCGGCCTTGTCCTGCTTGAGCTTCTCCTGCTGGGGGCGCGCGGCCGGGACGGGCGTCGGCGTGGTCGCCTCCTGGTCCCCCACCCGTACGCCCTGGGTGAGGTCCGCGACGACCGGAGAGGGCGGCATGCCGTGCAGCACGGCCCCGTCGAGGGCCGCGGCGGCCGCCGCGGCGACGTCCACGGCGTCCCTGGGCCGGTCCATGTCGGGCTGCGGCACCGCCGAGCGGCGCGGGCGGCCACGACGCCGCGTGAGCGCCTCCTGCTCGGCACCATCGGGGTCGTACGCCCCGGGCGCCGGCGCTCGCCTGCCGCGCGGGCGCGCGGGCAGCGCCTCGCGCCACTGCTCGTCGTAGCGCTCGTCGTCGTCGGCGAAGGCGAACTCGTCCTCGGCCGGGTCGCGGACGAGCCCGAGACGCACCCCGAGCAGCCGCAGCCGCTGTGGGATGGCGTTGACCGGGGTGGCCGTGACGACCAGCAGCCCGAAGACCGTGAGCAGCACCAGCAGCGGCACGGCGAGCACGTCGCCCATGGCGTACGACAGCGGGGTCGCCATGCCCCAGCCGATGAGGCCGCCGGCGTCCCTTATGGCCTGCATGCCGTCGCCGCGCGCGGGTGATCCGCACGCGATGTGGACCTGGCCGAGCACGCCGATGACGAGCGCGGACAGGCCGATGACGATGCGTCCGTTGGCCTCGGGCTTCTCCGGGTGCCGGATGAACCGCACGGCGATGACCGCGAGGAGTATCGGCACGAGCAGGTCCAGGCGGCCGAAGGCACCGGTGACGAGGATCTCCACCAGGTCGCCCACCGGGCCCTTGAGGTCGGCCCAGGTGCCCGCGGCGACGATCAGCGCGATGGCGAGCAGCAGCAGCGCGACACCGTCCTTGCGGTGAGCCGGGTCGAGGTTCCTGGCGCCCTGCCCTATGCCGCGGAACACGGCGCCGACGGCGTGCGCCACACCGAGCCACACGGCCCGCACGAGCCGGTAGACACCACCGGTGGGACTGGGGGCCGGTCTGGGCGCGACCTTCTTGGCCGCGGCCTTCCTGGCGGGCGCCTTCTTCGCGGGAGCCTTCTTGGCGGCGGCCTTCTTCGCCGGAGCCTTCGAGGCCGCCTTCTTCGCGGGCGACGGCTTCTTGGCTGCGGAGGGACGTGAGGCCATGTGTGTGAGGTTACCGGGGGAGACGACAGGGGACACGTGTGTCCACGGCTTCACCCGTTCGTGTCGCCCCGGGAGAGGCACGAAACTGACGCGTGGTCACGGGCGGGCAATCCCGCCTGCGGGCGCGTCAGTTCTGCGAGGACACCGAGGAAGTGCTCCCGGTGCCCGGCTCCAGCGCGTCCAGCGCCCGCCGCAACCCCGTGAGCTTGCGCTCCAGATGAGCCGCCGTGGCCACCGCGGCGGCGTCCGTCGACTCGTCGTTGAGCTGTTTGGTCAGCGCTTCGGCCTGCTCCTCGACGGCCGCGAGCCGCGCGGAGAGCTCCGCGAGCAGCCCGGCCGACTCCTTGGCCTCACCGCCCGCGTCCTTGCCGTTGCCCTCCAACTGGAGCCGCAGCAGCGACGCCTGCTCCCGCAGCTGGCAGTTCTTCATGTACAGCTCGACGAACACGGAGACCTTCGCGCGCAGCACCCACGGGTCGAACGGCTTGGAGATGTAGTCCACCGCGCCCGCCGCGTAACCCCGGAAGGTGTGGTGCGGGCCGTGGTTGATCGCCGTGAGGAAGATGATCGGGATGTCCCGGGTCCGCTCGCGGCGCTTGATGTGCGCGGCCGTCTCGAAGCCGTCCATCCCCGGCATCTGGACATCCAGCAGGATGACCGCGAAGTCGTCCGTGAGCAGCGCTTTGAGCGCTTCCTCCCCGGACGATGCCCGCACCAGCGTCTGATCGAGCGCAGAGAGGATCGCCTCCAGCGCCAGCAGATTCTCCGGCCGGTCATCGACCAGGAGGATCTTGGCCTTCTGCACCATGGCCCGCCCTCCTCGCCCCGGCGTGGGGCCTCCCCTGTCCGCAGGACCTGTGACAGCACCGGTGGGTGCCGCCCCAGCGGACGACTCCCTTGCGCCGCCCGTCCTTGTGCCGGTCATCGTAGCCGCACCCTGCCCGTCGCCACACCCTGTCACCGTGATGTCACTGTGCACGTAGCAGAAACGCAGCAGGAGACCAGAAGGTTCCCCAGATCCTGTACTTCTACACGACTATGCGCACACCGAGTCCGCAACTCCGTGTGAACACCGAACCTTCCCGTCATGGTCGCGCAACTGCCCAACGTTCCCCTCATTCTCCTCGCATCCACTGATCCATCACCGTCAGCAGATGATCGGGATCGACCGGCTTCGTCACGTAGTCGGACGCTCCGGACTCGATCGCCTTCTCACGGTCGCCCTTCATCGCCTTGGCGGTCAGCGCGATGATCGGCAGACCGGCGAACTGCGGCATCCGGCGGATCGCCGTGGTCGTGGCGTACCCGTCCATCTCGGGCATCATGATGTCCATCAGCACGACCGCCACATCGTCGTGCTGCTCCAGGACCTCGATGCCCTCCCGGCCGTTCTCCGCGTACAGCACGGACAGGCCGTGCTGCTCCAGGACGCTGGTCAGGGCGAAGACGTTGCGGATGTCGTCGTCGACGATCAGGACCTTCTGGCCGCCGAAGCGGATGCCGCGGTGCGGCTTCGGCGCCGGCTCCTGTTCGGACGGTGTCCACTGCTCCAGCTGGGCCGGGCGCGGCGGCAGCTCGGGCATCCTGCGGCGCCGCCGGAACAAGGCGGCAGGCCCGTTCTGCGTCTCGCGGTACGACTGCACCTCGGCCGGCGTCTCGGTCTCCACGTCCGACAGCTCGGAGGGGTCGGCCTTCGACGCCACCAGGTCACCGGCCTCCAGCGACGGCAGCTGCTGCTGGTAGCCCTGAGGCGGCAGTTCACTGGGGTGCAGCGGCAGATACAGCGTGAAGGTCGAGCCGCGCCCCGTCTCGCTCTGCGCGTGGATCTCACCGCCGAGCAACTGGGCGATCTCCCTCGAGATGGACAGCCCGAGGCCCGTCCCGCCGTACTTCCGGCTGGTCGTGCCGTCGGCCTGCTTGAACGCCTCGAAGATCACCCGCATCTTGCTGGAGGCGATGCCGATCCCGGTGTCGGTCACGGAGAACGCGATCAGCTCGGCGTCCGGGTCGGTCAGCGAGCCGGTCTCCATGAGCTGCTCGCGGATCCGCTGCGGCACGTCGTCCCGCGCCGGCCTGATGACCAGCTCCACCGAACCGGAGTCGGTGAACTTCACCGCGTTCGACAGCAGGTTGCGCAGCACCTGCAGCAGCCGCTGTTCGTCGGTGTGCAGCGTCGCGGGCAGCTCCGGCGAGATCCGCACCGACAGATCCAGGCCCTTCTCCGCGGTCAGCGGCCGGAAGGTGGCCTCCACGTAGTCCACGAGCTGGACGAGCGCGATCCGCGTCGGGGAGACGTCCATCTTGCCCGCCTCGACCTTCGACAGGTCGAGGATGTCGTTGATCAGCTGGAGCAGGTCGGAACCGGCCCCGTGGATCGTCTCGGCGAACTCGACCTGCTTCGGGGAGAGGTTCCCCTCGGCGTTGTCGGCGAGCAGCTTGGCCAGGATCAGCAGCGAGTTGAGCGGCGTACGCAGCTCGTGCGACATGTTCGCGAGGAACTCGCTCTTGTAGCGCATCGACACCGCGAGCTGCTCGGCGCGCTCCTCCAGGACCTGCCGCGCCTCCTCGATCTCGGTGTTCTTCACCTCGATGTCGCGGTTCTGCTGGGCCAGCAGCTCGGCCTTCTCCTCCAGTTCGGCGTTGGACGCCTGAAGGGCCTTCTGCCGCTGTTCCAACTCGGCCGAGCGCTCGCGCAGTTGCTCGGTCAGCTCCTGCGACTGCGCCAGCAGCAGCTCGGTCTTGGTGTTGACGGAGATGGTGTTGACGCTCGTCGCGATCATCTCCGCGATCTGGTTCAGGAAGTCCTTCTGGATCTGCGTGAACGGTGTGAACGACGCCAGCTCGATGACGCCGAGCACCTTCCCCTCGAACAGCACCGGCAGCACGATCACCTGCGCGGGCGGCGCCTCGCCGAGCCCCGAGGAGATCTTCAGGTAGCCGCTGGGAGCGTTCTCGACCAGGATCGTGCGCTTCTCCGTGGCGGCCGTCCCGATGAGCGCCTCACCGGGCTCGAACGACGTCGGCATCGAGCCCATCGAGTAGCCGTAGCTGCCGAGCATGCGCAGCTCGTACTGATCGTCGTCCGCGGCGTTCATGTCCTCGCCGTCGACAAGCGGCATGGCCAGGAAGAACGCGCCGTGCTGCGCGGAGACGACCGGCGTCAGCTCGCTCATGATCAGCGACGCCACGTCCTCCAGGTCCCGGCGGCCCTGCATCAGCGCCGAGATCCGGGCCAGGTTGCCCTTCAGCCAGTCCTGCTCCTTGTTGGCGATCGTGGTGTCGCGCAGGTTGGCGATCATCTTGTTGATGTAGTCCTGGAGCTCCTGGATCTCCCCGGACGCGTCCACGTCGATCTTCAGGTTCAGATCGCCGCGGGTCACCGCGGTCGCCACGCGCGCGATGGCACGCACCTGCCGGGTCAGGTTCCCGGCCATCTCGTTCACCGACTCCGTCAGGTCACGCCAGGTGCCGTCCACGTCACGCACGCGTGCCTGGCCGCCGAGCTGTCCTTCCGTACCCACCTCACGGGCGACCCGGGTGACCTCCTCGGCGAAGGACGACAGCTGGTCGACCATCGTGTTGATGGTCGTCTTCAGCTCCAGGATCTCGCCGCGCGCGTCGATGTCGATCTTCTTGGTCAGGTCGCCCTTGGCGATGGCCGTGGTCACCATGGCGATGTTGCGCACCTGACCGGTCAGGTTGGACGCCATCTGGTTCACGGACTCGGTGAGGTCCTTCCACGTCCCCGCCACACCGGGTACGTGCGCCTGCCCGCCGAGGATGCCGTCCGTGCCCACCTCACGGGCCACCTTGGTGACCTGCTCGGCGAACGAACTCAGCGTCTTCACCATCGTGTTGATGGTGTCGGCGAGCTGCGCCACCTCACCGCGCGCCTCGATCGTGACCTGCCGTGTCAGGTCACCGTTGGCGACCGCCGCCGAGACCTGGGAGATGTTCCGCACCTGAGTGGTGAGGTTCTTCGCCATCAGGTTGACGTTGTCGCTCAGGTCCTTCCAGATGCCCGTGACACCCGGCACGTGCGCCTGACCGCCCAGGATGCCCTCGGTGCCCACCTCACGGGCCACCCGCGTCACCTGCTCGGCGAACGACGACAGCTGGTCGACCATCGTGTTGACGGTCGTGACCAGCTCGAGGATCTCGCCCTTGGCGTCGACGGTGATCTTCTTCGACAGATCACCCCGGGCCACCGCCGTCGTGACCTCGGCGATGTTGCGCACCTGGATGGTCAGGTTGTTCGCCATGCCGTTCACGGACTGGGTGAGGTCCTTCCAGGTGCCGGAGACGCCCTGCACCTCGGCCTGACCACCGAGGATGCCCTCGGTACCCACCTCACGGGCCACTCGTGTGACCTCTTCGGCGAACGACGACAGCTGGTCCACCATCGTGTTCAGGGTGTTCTTCAGCTCCAGGATCTCCCCGCGCGCGTCCACGGTGATCTTCTGGGACAAGTCACCCCGGGCCACGGCCGTGGCCACCTGTGCGATGTTGCGCACCTGGCCGGTCAGGTTGGACGCCATGCCGTTCACGGAGTCCGTCAGATCACGCCACACCCCGGCCACGCCCGGCACCTGCGCCTGACCGCCCAGCCGGCCGTCCGTACCCACCTCGCGGGCGACCCGGGTCACCTGGTCGGCGAAGGCCGAGAGCTGGTCGACCATCGTGTTGATGGTGTTCTTCAGCTCCAGGATCTCCCCGCGCGCGTCCACGTCGATCTTCTGCGACAGGTCACCCCGGGCCACCGCCGTCGTCACCTGGGCGATGTTGCGCACCTGAGAGGTGAGGTTGCCGGCCATCGAGTTGACGGAGTCGGTGAGTTCCTTCCACGTGCCCGACACACCGTCGACACGGGCCTGACCGCCCAGGCGGCCCTCCGTGCCCACGTCCCGGGCCATCCGTGTCACCTGGTCGGCGAAGCTCGACAGCTGGTCCACCATCGTGTTCACGGTGTTCTTCAGCTTGAGCATCTCGCCGGAGACGTCGACGGTGACCTTCTGCGAGAGGTCGCCATTGGCCACCGCCGTCGTCACCTGGGCGATGTTCCTCACCTGACCGGTGAGGTTCCGGAACGCCGTGTTGACGGAGTCCGTCAGGTCCTTCCACGTGCCCGCAGCGCCCGGCACCTGCGCCTGGCCACCCAGCTCACCCTCGACACCGATCTCCCGCGCCACACGCGTCACTTCGGCACCGAACGCGGACAGCTGATCCACCATCGTGTTGACGGTGTTCTTCAGTTCCAGCATCTCGCCGGCCACGTCGACCGTGACCTTCTGCGAGAGGTCACCGTTGGCCACCGCCGTCGTCACCGCGGCGATGTCCCGCACCTGAGTGGTCAGATTCCGGAAGACCGTGTTCACCGAATCGGTGAGGTCCTTCCACGTCCCCGCGGCACCCGGCACGTTCGCCTGGCCACCGAGCTGCCCCTCGGCGCCGACCTCGTTGGCCACGCGCGTGACCTCGTCCGCGAAGATGCGCAGCGTCTCGGTCATCTGGTTGATCGTGTCGGCGAGCTGCGCGACCTCACCGCGCGCCGGCACGGTCACCTTGCGCGACAGATCACCGTTGGCGACCGCGGTCGTCACCTCCGCGATCCCACGTACCTGAGCCGTCAGGTTCCCGGCCATCGTGTTCACCGAATCGGTGAGTTCCTTCCACACACCGGCGACGCCCGGCACCTGCGCCTGCCCGCCCAGCGCGCCCTCGGTACCCACCTCACGGGCCACCCGCGTGACCTCGGACGAGAACGCCGACAGCTGGTCCACCATCGTGTTGACGGTGTTCTTCAGCTCCAGCATCTCGCCGGCCACCTGGACCGTGACCTTCCGCGACAGGTCACCCTTGGCGACCGCCGTCGTCACCAGCGCGATGTCCCTCACCTGGGCCGTCAGCCGGTACGCCATCGTGTTGACGGAGTCCGTCAGGTCCCGCCAGGAGCCCGACATGCCCCGCACCCGGGCCTGCCCGCCCAGCTTGCCCTCGGTGCCCACCTCACTGGCCACACGCGTGACCTCGTCGGTGAACGTCGACAGCTGGTCGACCAGGTTGTTGACGGTCCGTCCGACCTTCAGGAACTCGCCCCGCAGAGGCTGACTGTTCCCGTCCGGCACCTGGGTCCGCAGCTCCATCCGCGGCGACAGATCACCCTCCGCCACCGCCGACAGCACCCGGCCGACCTCGGAAACCGGCCGCACCAGGTCGTCCACCAGGGCATTGGAGTTGTCGATCGCCGTCGCCCAGGAGCCCTCACAGGCACCCGTCTCCAGCCGCTCGGTCAGCTTGCCCTCACGGCCCACCATCCGCCGCACCCGCGACAGCTCACCCGTCAGGTGCAGATTGCGGTCGGCCACCTCGTTGAAGACCGCCGCGATCTCGGCCATCACGCCGTCGCCCGACACCGTGAGCCGCTTGCGGAAGTTCCCGTCCCGCATCGACACCAGGGCCGCCATCAGCCGGTTCAAGGCAGCCGTGTCCACCTCGGTCGTGCCGCTGCGCACCTTGCCCTGGTTGACCGGGGACTGTCCGCCCTTCGCGCGCGTCTTCTTGCCACGCGTCGCTGCGCCAGACTCCACTGTGTCCCTCCCGCAGGGGTCGACCGTCACTGCTGTGCTCGGGTACCGCGCTCGGCGTACCAGTTACTACTGCGTATTCTCTGCCCTGCATACCAGGCCGCTTCCACGGGGCTGCTGCCCACGATCACTGCCGGACACACAGCCCGCCCGGACCTTCACAGGAAGCCTGCCCAGTGTTTCACCCCGGCCGAACCAGGCCATAACAGTTCGGCAGCTTCGCACATCGTCCGCACACCCTCCGGACGGAAACACTGCAGACCGGCATCCGCACGGACCGCGAAGGTAAGTAACCTTGCATCCGGCTGTCCAGCCGCGCCGGTCCCGTCCGGCCTGGGCGGTGGCACGAAGACGAGCGGGCATCGGAGGGGCGGCCGCACACAACATGACCACCGGACTGATCCCGGGGGAACAGCCCTCGGACCCCCGGCCGACGGGCAGCCTGCCGCAGCAGCGGCGCGAACCGGTCGGCCCCGCAGCCCAGCACGTCGAGAACCGGTCGAGGAGTTCTGTGATCACCGCGCGCGCGGCCGCCAGTTTCGAGCCCGTCGGGCGCTCGGTCGCGAGCGCCCGCTCGTTCGTCCGCGACACCCTCCAGGGCTGGGGTTTCGCCGACATCGTCGATGACGCCGTGGTTCTCACCAGCGAACTGGTGACCAACGCCGTGGTCCACGCCGGCACCTCCGCCGACGTGCTGTGCCTGCGCAGCGACGACGGCGTACGCATCGAGGTGGCCGACCGCTACCCCGAACGCGAGATCCCCCTCCAGGGCACCGCGATCAACATGGGCAGCCCCGACCGCGAAGGCGGCCGCGGCCTCCAGCTGTGCGCGGCCCTCGCCGGCCGCTGGGGCGTCGAGTACACCCCCACCCACAAGACCGTCTGGTTCCAACTGGACCTGCCCGCACGTGCGGTGGGCACCCGGGCGGCGGGCCCGGCCCTCCCCTCCGACCTCCTCCCCCTCGCCGACGGCCGGGTCCGCGTCGCCGTCATCCAGATCGACCGCACCGGCCACATCGCCGCCTGGAACGAGGACGCCGAGGAACTCTTCGGCTACCCCGCCGAGCAGGTCACCGGCAAGCCCCTGACCGACCTCGCGGCCTGGCCCCACACCCCCGGCACCAGCACCGGCATCGCGGAAGCCCTCCGCCTCTCCCGCTGGGAAGGCAGCTACGGCATCCGCGCCGCCACCGGCCGCGTCACCCCCGTCTACGCCTCCCACCTGCGCGTCCGCGACACCGGCGGCGAGCCGTCAACCGTGTGCCTCCTGGTACGGGACCACGAACGGGCAGTTCTGCAGACACCCCTGCGCGTCCCCGCCTCGGACACCTCCACCGGCGCCGAGGGCCAGAGCACCGACCCCTTCGAGGTCTTCATCGGCTCCCCCGCCCCGGACGATCTCGACGGCCTCCTCCAGCGCACGGTCGAACGCGCCCGGGACATGCTCGACGGCGACTCGGCGTTCCTCCTGCTGGCCACCGACGACGAGACGGAACTGGAGGTCCGTGCCTCCACCGGCCTCCCCTCCGCCCGCCAGCGCTTCGCCCGCGTCCCCGTGGAGGCCGGCCCCGGCCGCTACGGCTCGGCCCGCATGCCCGCCGTCCACGACGACCTGACCGCGGTCCCCGGCGCGGTACCGCTGCTCAACGGCACGGGCATGCGCTCGGTCGTCACCGTCCCGCTGAAGGTCGAGGGCCGCCTCACCGGCTCCCTCGGCGTCGCCGCCGAAGCGCCCGCCCGATACTCCAACGAGGAGGCCCTGCGCCTCCAGTTCGCCGCCGACCGCATCGCCCTCGCCGTCGAGTCGGCCCGTCTGGGTGAACTGGAACGCCTGCGCCGCGGCTCACTCAGCTTCCTCGTCGAGGCCTCCGACCTGCTGGCCGGCACCCTGGACCGCGACCAGACCCTGGCCCTCATGGCCCAGATGACGGTCCCGACCCTCGCCACCTGGTGCGCCGTGTACACGATCGCCGACCAGGCTTCCGAGCCCTACCTCTCGTACGTGCTGCACGAGGACGAGGAACTCATCGACGGCATCAAGTCCCTGCTGTCGAAGGTCCCGCCGCCCGACCCGGTCCCCACCCCCGGCGCCCGGGTGTGGACGGCCCCCGGCGAGGTCGCCCACCAGGCGGCCCTGCGCAGCTCCATGCGCAGCCTCGGCCTCAGCGGCAGCCCCACCCGCCAGGTCACACCGGGCATCGGCCCCACCCTGGCCACCGCCTCCGCCGTCGGCGGCGAGACCGTCGTCCTGCCCCTGGTCGCCCGCAACCGCGTCATCGGCATGCTGACCCTCGGCAAGCCCACCGACGAGCACTTCCGCCAGGAGATCCTGGAACTCGCAGAGGACCTCTCCCGCCGAGCCGCCCTGGCCCTGGACAACGCCCGCCTCTACTCGGAGCGCACGGCGATCAGCCAGTCCCTCCAGCGCAGTCTGCTCCCCCCGGAACTTCCCGAGATCGAGGGCGTCGAGGTCGAGGTGATCTACCGCGCCGCGGGCGAGGGCAACGAGGTGGGCGGCGACTTCTACGACGTCTTCCCCATCAGCGACGGCGCCTACGGCTTCGCCATCGGCGACGTCTGCGGCACGGGCCCGAACGCGGCGGCCGTCACGGGCCTGGCCCGCCACGCCCTGCGCCTGCTGGCCCGGGAGGGCCTCAGCGGCCCCGCGGTCCTGGAGCGCCTCAACTCCGCGATCCTCGACGAAGGCGCCCGCAGCCGCTTCCTCACCCTCCTCTACGGCGAGATGCGCCGCCAGGAGGACGGCAGCGCCGAGCTGAAGGTGGTCTGTGCCGGGCATCCGCTCCCGCTGCGCCTGCGCCAGGACGGCTCGGTCGAACCGGCCGCGGAACCCCAGCCGCTCCTCGGCGTCATCGAGGACCTGGAGCTGTACGAGCAGACCGTCACCCTCGATGCGGGCGATGTCCTCCTGTGTGTCACGGACGGCGTCACCGAGCGCCGTGAGGGTGCCCGCATGCTCGGCGACGACGGCCTCGCCGATGTACTCACGACCTGCACGGGCCTGACGGCCGGCGCGGTCGCGGCCCGCATCATGCGCGCGGTGGAACGCTTCGCGTCGGACGCCCCGTCGGACGACATGGCGATCCTGGCGATGCGCGTCCCGGGTCCGCACAAGGACTAGGAGAACGCGAAAGGCCCCACCCGAGAGGGTGGGGCCTTTTCTGCTGGAGCCCCCAAGCGGAATCGAACCGCTGACCTTCTCCTTACCATGGAGACGCTCTACCGACTGAGCTATAGGGGCCTGTTGCTTTGCGAGGTTTCCCCCGCGGCAACGGAATAGATCATACCCCGAACAGACCCGTGCTCCCAACCACGTCAGAACGCGGGTTGCAGCAGCCCTCCGAGGGCATTGCACGCGGACACGATGCGCTGCATGTCCCGCTTGGTCAGCGACGCGTCCACAGGCAGCGCGAGCGTCTCGTCGGAGGCCCGCTCGGTCTCCGGCAGCGCGACGCACCGCCGGAATTCGGGCAGCCGGTGCACGGGCGTCTTCACGGGCACCCGGCACGCAACTCCCCTGGCCCGCACGGCCCGTGCGAACGCATCCCGATCGGGCCGCCCGTTGCCGGGCACCCGCACGACGTACTGCTGGTAGGTGTGCCCGTCACCGTCGTCCGGCACCCGGACACCCCTCAACTTGGCGTGGAGGTAACCCGCGCGCTCCCTGCGCTGGGCTATCTCGTCGTACGGCGCCTCGGACTCGCCCTGTTCGAGGACGAGCAGTCCGTGCCGCTGCCCGAGCGCGTGCAACCGCGGAATGTCGGCGAGCCGGCCGAAGCGGTGTACGACAACCACGGCCGCGGTACGCGGAGTCACCGCCGCTTCCACAGCAGCGGCGTCGAGGCAGTAGGTGGCGGGGTCTATGTCGGCGAACACCGGCAGAGCCCCGGCCTTGGCGACGGCCTCGGCGACCTCGACGTTCCCGAAGGCCGGCACCACGACCTCGTCACCGAGTCCGACACCGGCGGCCCTGAGCATTGCAGCAGTACCCATGCTGTGGATGCTGCTCGTGCCACGTGAACTTCAAGTGACGCGAAACAAAAAAGGGTTGGACCCGAAACCGAAGTTCCGGGTCCAACCCTTTCAATGATTGTTCGGCGGCGTCCTACTCTCCCACAGGGTCCCCCCTGCAGTACCATCGGCGCTGTAAGGCTTAGCTTCCGGGTTCGGAATGTAACCGGGCG